>JBJFFF010000040.1:0-3370 GCA_051891455.1 Clostridia bacterium
TCACTTATTCAATTTTTATTTTCTTTGTTTCACATCAATTGTAATACAACAAATTTAAAGTTTTTCGCTCAGGACATGTATTAATACATATTCTGAGCGAAAGTGTTGTTTAAAATAGTAACTAAATTCTTATTGGCACTTTTCATATTAGTTCAATTATTATTCCTGCAATTACGCCTATGAAATATAATATTGATACTATTTTGATATTTTCTTTTAGGTTTTTATTTATTTTAAATAATACTATTATACCAAGGCCTGAGTTTACTAAGAGTCCTCCTATTAGTGTTCCTAGCCCTATTACATTGCTTACAAATAGTTCTGTTAATATTACAGATGATGCGCAATTTGGTATAAGTCCAATTAGTCCTGCTATAATTGGTCCAAGTATTGGTTTATTTAAAATAAAACTTGCTAAAGTATCTTTTCCTATTACATTTAATACTAGGTTTAAAGCTATTGATATAATTAGTATAAAAATAAATATTTGGATTGTGTGTTTTATTGAAGATTTTAGTATTCCTTCTTCGCAGTGGCAGTGTTCGTGCTCGCACAAGTTATGTATGTCTTCTGATTTTTGTTCTTTTTTTCTGAAGACAAAATCTATTAAAATACCTGCAATCATACCAATTACAATTTTTATCGCTACAATTTTTAGAACTAATCCAAGGTTTGTCCCATTTGAAATTAGTATTGGAAGCATTTCGTCTGATGTTGATAGGTATATTGATATTAGTGTTCCGAAGTGTGATTACTCGTCCTGCATAAAGGTTTGTTGCAGATACAGAGAAACCACATTGTGGAACAGCACCTAGCAAGCCTCCAATTATTGGTCCAAATTTTCCTGATTTTTTTATTGCGCTTTTTGCTTTTTCACTCGTTTTATGTTCTAGGTATTCCATTATTAGATATGTGATAAATAGAAATGGTAATATTTTTATACTGTCTATTATTGCGTCTAAAATTGCTTCTGTCATGGTTTCTCCTTTATATTACAGGTTTTAAGTCCGCCAAATCTCGTCGGGGTTTGATTTTTCTTTTTTCAGGCTCCTCTAAGTAATTCCTACTCAGATTCTCCTAAAAAAAGAAAAATGAAACCCCTGCGTTTGGCTACTTACATCCTACATAATTTGTAAATTTTAAAGTATAAAAAATTTTATGCGGTTTTGTTTTCTCCAGCTTTTTTCTTTTTTATTGTTTCTTGTTTTTTTGGTTCTTCTATTTTTTTGTTTTCATCTATTATTAGTGTAGGTGCTTTTTTGTTTGTTACTGTTTCTTTTGTTATTATGCATTTTTCTATTTTTGGATTTGTTGGTATGTCAAACATAATGTCTCTCATTATGTCTTCTATTATAGACCTTAGTCCTCTTGCACCTGTGTTTCTTTCTATTGCTTTTTCTACTATTGCATTTAGTGCTTCTTCTTCAAATTCTAGTTCTACTCCATCTAGTTCCAGTAATTTTTTATATTGTTTTACTAAGGCATTTTTTGGTTTTGTAACTATTTCTACTAATGCATCTCTATCTAATTCTTGAAGTGTTGCTATAATTGGAAGTCTTCCTACAAATTCTGGTATTAAACCAAATTTTAATAAGTCTTGTGGCAATAAATCCTTAAAAACCTCATATGTGTGTTGTTCTTTTTTGCTTTCAATTTGAGCATTAAATCCCATTGATTTTTTTCCAGTTCTGTCTTTTATAATTTTTTCTAGACCTTCAAAAGCTCCTCCACATATGAATAGAATGTTTGTAGTATCTATTTGTATTAATTCTTGATGTGGATGTTTTCTTCCTCCTTGTGGTGGTACAGATGCTACTGTTCCTTCTATTATTTTTAATAATGCTTGTTGTACACCTTCTCCACTTACATCTCTTGTTATTGAAGGATTTTCAGATTTTCTAGATATTTTGTCTATTTCATCTATATATACAATTCCTTTTTGTGCTTTTTCTATATCATATTCTGCAGATTGTATTAATTTTAACAAGATGTTTTCCACATCTTCCCCAACATATCCGGCTTCTGTAAGTGTTGTTGCATCTGCTATTGCAAATGGAACATTTAAAATTCTAGCTAAAGTTTGAGCAAGGAGTGTTTTTCCACATCCTGTTGGTCCTAGTAATAAAACATTACTTTTTTGGATTTCTACTTCGTCTATAATTTCTTTGCAATTTATTCTTTTATAATGGTTATAAACCGCTACTGCTAAAGTTTTTTTTGCTTCTTCTTGACCAATAACATATTCATCTAATATTGCTTTTATTTCTGCTGGTGTTGGTATTTTTTCAGATTTAACATCTGCATACCCTTTTTCGTCTTCGTACATTTCGCTATCCATTATGTTGTTGCATACATTTATACATTCATCACAAATAAAAACGTTTGGCCCTGCTATTATTTTTTTAACCATTTCTTGTGGTTTACCACAAAAAGAGCATCTTATATTGTTAGTTATTTTCTTGTTTGCCATTTTTTCTCCTTCCATTTATATACACATTATTTTCTTTTGTCTAATATTTCGTCTATTAATCCATATTCTAAAGCTTGCTCTGCTGTCATAAAATTATCTCTTTCTGTATCTGCCTCTATTTTTTCTAAACTTTGACCTGTTCTTTCACTTAAGAATTTATTTAATTTTTCTCTAGTTTTTACCATGTGGTCTGCATGTATTTTTATTTCTGTTGCTTGGCCTGAAAGTCCTCCAGATATTAATGGTTGATGTATCATTATTTCTGCATTTGCTGTTGCCATTCTTTTACCTTTTGTTCCAGCAGCAAGTAATACTGCTCCCATACTTGCAGCTAATCCTATACAAATTGTGTTTACTGGGCATTTTATATAGTTCATTGTGTCTACAATTGCCATTCCGTCTGTTATAGAACCTCCTGGGCTGTTTATATAAAATGATATTTCTTTATCTGGGTCTTCTGATTCTAAGAATAGCATTTGTGCTATTACTAAACTTGCTGTTGCATGGTTTACGTCTTCACTTAAAAATATTATTCTGTCTTTTAATAGTCTTGAGAATATATCGTATGATCTTTCTCCTCTACTTGTTTGTTCAATTACATATGGGACTAAACTATTTTTTTCCATATTATTACCTCCTAAAATTGGAAGTGGGAAGTTGGCTGTGTGATGTGTGCTTTTAAGGAAAATTCTTCGTAGTGTATCACCAAATTCACACCTCGCACTTCACACCTCGCACCTCATATTAATAAATTAGGGCAGGTTTTTTCAAGTTATTTTTAGAAAGACCGGCCCCTTTGTTTTTATTTTATTTTTGCATTTGATACTATAAATTCAATTGTTTTTTCTGTTTTTAAGTTTTCTTTTACATAGTTTCTTAAATGTTCATTATTTTTTACTT
>JBJFFF010000041.1:0-3330 GCA_051891455.1 Clostridia bacterium
CCGTGGGCTGTTAAAGGCGTAAGCCTTGTTACAGCGCCGGTGGGAAGAAATGAGCTGTTTAAAATATATAAACACCATGGGAGCGGAAATATATTAAGATATGGAGGAAAATAAAATAAAAAGACCAATTGTAGTAATCACATTGGGGGCAATATTTGGAATAATATGTGGGCTAGAATTAAAAAACAGCATATTAATTTTCATATGTATTATTGTATTATTTTATATGATTATTAGTTTTCTTTTGCAGTCCGCCAAATTTCGTCGGGGTAGGGTATTTACTTATTACTTTTATAATATCAGCAATAATTTTCAATACATATACAATAATCCTAAACAAACAATACGAAAATTTTTATAAAAAAGTAGAAGAAAATATAGAAATAGAAGCGGTAATTATAAGTAGCCGTAAGGATAGCGAGTATTATACATCATATACAGTAAAAGGAAAAACTGAAGGATTTAAAAACAAAAAATGTATCTTATATGTAAAAAAAGGAACAAACTTGGAATATGGAGACAAAATAAAAATTACAGGAGAATTTTATGAACCAGAAGACAGCAGAAATTATAAAGGATTTAGCTATAAAAAATTTTTACAAACAGAAAAAATATATGGAACAATAAAAGCAGAAAGTGTAGAGTTAAAATCGAAAAACAATACTGTGTTTGTTTTTAAATTAAGTAATACTATTAGAAATAAAATAATAGAACAAATAAAAAATATACTGCCAGAAGAGACAAGTGGACTTTTAATTGGACTTATGCTTGGAGATAAAACATATATATCAGATGAATTAAGATCTGATTTTCAAAAAAGTAGTTTAGCTCATATTTTAGCAGTATCTGGAGCACATGTTTCATATATTATCTTAGGGTTAACGTATTTGGTATCTGTTAACAAAATACCTAAAAAAAGTGGATATATTTTTATAATTGGTGTTTTAATTGCATTTATTTTCATAACAAATTTTTCTGTTTCTGTTGTAAGGGCATGCACAATGTCTATAATTTTTATTCTTTCAAAATTATTTTATAGAAAAGCAGATATAATAAATACAATAGCAATTTCAGCTTTAATAATATTAATTTTTAATCCATATAGTATAAACAGTGTAAGTATGCAGTTATCATACCTAGGAACAATTGGGGTAATATTTATAGCACCGATGATTAATAATAAAATCTCAAAAATCATTTGTGCCCCAATTGCTGCACAAATTGCAATATTACCAATAATGATAAAAAACTTTAACACAATTTCATTTACATTTTTAATTTCAAATCTAATAGCAATGCCACTACTTGGAATATGCATAATAGGTGGATATTTACTAACTTTGCTCTCTTTTATATGGCTAGGTTTAGCTAAAAAAATAGGAATAATATTTAATTTAATTCTAAAAGGTTTAATTCTAATAGCAAAATTTTGTGGAGGCTTAAAACTATCTAATATTTATGTAATCACCCCAAACACAATTACAATTGTTATATATTACATTGTGTTTTTTTTAGTAATATATTATTTTCAATATAGTGAAAAAGTAGTCGCACGAATCTCCTACCCCGACGAGATGCGGCGGAAAAACAAACCAAAATAGGAAAAAAATAAACTACAGAAAAATAGCAGTAATTGTTGTAATTCTAATAATTATAATTGAAATTCCATACACAAACTATAATGGAAAGCTAAAAATCTACTTTATAGATGTAGGTCAGCGGAGACAGCACACTTGTAATAACACCGAAAGGAAAGAAAATATTAATAGATGGAGGAGAAGCAGACCAAAACATTTTAATACCATACCTTTTGGCAAGAAAAATAAAAACTTTGGATTATGTTATAGTATCTCACTTTGATTCAGACCATAGTGGAGGAATAGAAGAAGTGCTGGAAAGCTTAAAAGTTAAGAATTTAGTAATTAGCAGACAAATAGAAAAAACAGAAGAGTGTAACAAAATATTGCAAATTGCAAATAAGAAAAAAGTAAAAATTATATTTGTTGAAGCAGGCCAAAAACTTAATGTAGAAAAAAACATATCATTTACTATATTATGGCCTAGCAAAAATGAACTAATAACTGAAAATCCTTTAAATAATAATTCAATAGTTGCAAAACTAAGTTATGGAAAATGCCAAATGCTGTTTACTGGGGATATAGAACAAATAGCTGAAGAAAAAATAGTAGAAAAATATGGAGAAAACTTAAAATCAAACATTTTAAAAATTGCACATCATGGCTCAAAAACCTCATCAATTGAAAACTTTATAAATTGTGTAAAACCACAAATTGCACTAATAGGAGTTCGGCAAAAACAACAAATATGGGCATCCAAACAATGAAGCAATAGATAGACTAAAGGAAACGCGGTGCCAAAATTTACAGAACAGATGTACAAGGGGAAATTTTTATAGAAGTAAACAAAAAGGGAAAAATAAAGATAAAATAATAAATTGTAGTTTGGAGGTGAGATGTGGGAGGTGGGAAGTGTGATTGGTAAGGGCAAATCTTCGAAGAAATTACCCTAAAATCGCACCTCACACTTCTCACTTCGCACTTCAGTTTGCATATTATTAGAAAAATTGCAAATAATATCCATAGGTGATTTTCATGAAAAAAACCATATGGATAATAATACTTTTAATTTTAGCTATTATAATAGGATTTTGCGTAGGAGTATATTTATATAACAAAGAAGAGAATAAGAAGCAGTTAGAAAATGATGTTCAAAATATAGTATATAATAACACAGTAAATAATACAAATACACTGGAAATCCGAACTAGTGTGGCTAAAGAAAAAATATCTATAAATACAGAAGTGGTAGAAGAAATATATTATATTCAATGTGATCACTTGATAAGAAATACGAGAAAAGACATAAAAAGCTTAGTAAACATGACAAAAGAAGAATTAGCTAAAAAATATCCAGACTGGGAAATAAAAGAATTTAGTACAGACAAGGTAACCCTATATAAGGAAGAACAAGGCTTTTGCAATGAACATTATCTAGTAAAAGATGTAAATGGAATTGTTACAATATATAATATGGATAATGATGACAAAATAAATGAAATAGTAGAAACTACAGAAATAGAAACAAAATATTTAACAGAAACCGATCAAGAGGATTTAAAACAAGGAATTAGAGTGTATACCGAACAAAAATTAAATAAACTATTAGAAGATTTTGAGTAAATTTTAATTTGTAGAACTGTTTCTAAATATAATAAAGACATCCGCCAAATCTCGTCGGGGTTTCATTTTTCTTTCTTCAGGCTCCTCTAAGTAATTCCTACTCAGATTCTCCTAAAAAAAGAAAAATGAA
>JBJFFF010000042.1:0-3284 GCA_051891455.1 Clostridia bacterium
CATCTTTAGGTGTTGTTTCATATTTTTCATAAATTGTATATGTTAATGTTTGTCCACTTGTATCAGTTATTTTTATTATATCACCTGTTGCTACATTTTTTAGATTTGAGAAAAATTGACCATTTCTATAGTTATGTCCTGCAATTACTACATTTCCCGGTGTATTTAGTTTTGGATTGTCTGGATATCTAACAGCTACCGATTGTTCCAAGCTTGCTACTGTTTCTTTTTCTAATATTGGAAGTTTTTTGCCTATTTTTGGTATTTCTATATATCCTATCATTACAAAATTATTATAATAAGTTACTTTCCTTGTTCCTTCTCCTGAGGAATTAGTATTATTATCTGTAATTATATTTTGTTCAATTAATCCTTCTCCAGAAGTATTAGTATTATTCTCAGTATTTTGATTTATATTATTCTCAAATTGAGAAATTGCATTTTCTGCATCTTTATCACTTTTATATCTCTTATATGTGCTTACAGCAAGTACTGAAACCAAAACAATTACAAATATTATTGCTATTATTAAAACAATCGTTAAAAAATTACTATATCTACTTTTAAACATATTACCCACTTCCTTTTATCCATATAATTAATTATAACATATCTTTGTTTATTTTTGTATATTTTGTCATTATTTTTTATTATTTGTTAATTATATTTCAATTAATTTATTGCCAATAATGGCGGGCGATTAAAATCGCCCATACATTTTTTCAATATCTTGGGCACATATCTACCGAACATTAACCTAATTTAATGCCCAATTTTTTTCCACCTATTAAATGGAAATGCAAATGTTTAACCTCTTGTCCTCCATCTTCTCCACAATTTACAACTACTCTAAAACCACTTTCGAAAATATTTTCTTGTTTTGCAATTTTATTTATAACACTATAGATTCTTCCTACTAAAGCTTCATCTTCTGCTTTTAAATCAACTAAACTACTAATATGTTTTTTAGGAATTACAAGCACATGTACTGGTGCTACTGGGTTTATGTCTCTAAAAGCCAATATTTCTTCATCTTCATAAACAATTGTAGATGGGATTTCTCTTTTTATAATTTTACAAAATAAACAATTATCCATTGTAAATCTCCTTCTTTTTAATTCAATGTAGGGGTCGCAGTCTTCGGCGACCCGTAAAAATAAATATTTTATACATTCACGGGGCGCCCAGGAGTGCGCCCCCTACATCCTGTATTTTACATTCTTATAGCAATACTGCTTTTATACGTCTTACTCCTGCTGATGATGATTCTTCTTTTTTAATTTTAAATGTTCCAAGTTCTGAAGTGTTTTTTACATGAGGTCCTCCACAAAGTTCTATAGAAACATCTCCTATTTTATATACACTAACTATATCCGCATATTTTTCAAGGAACATTGCTTCTGCTCCAAGTTTTAGTGCATCTTCTTTTTTCATTTCTAGTCTTTCTACTGGAATTGCCATTTTTATGTATTCATTTACTAAGTCTTCTACTTTTTGTTTTTCTTCATCTGTCATTTTTGCATCATGTGAAAAGTCGAATCTCATTCTTTCTGCTGTTATATTGCTTCCTTTTTGGTGTACATGAGGTCCTAAAACTTGTTTTAAAGCTGCGTTTAGAAGGTGGGTTGCTGTATGATATTTTGTTTCCATTTCTCCTGTTGAAGCAAGTCCTCCTTTAAATTTACCAGTTGCTCCTTCTCTTGATTTTGCTTGATGCTCTGCAAACTTTTCCTCAAATCCTTTTGTATCAACTTCTAATTCTCTTTCTTTTGCAAGTTCAACTGTTAGTTCTATTGGGAAACCATAAGTATCATATAATTTAAATGCGTTATCTTTATCAATTAAATTTCCTTCTAAATAAGATACTATTTTTTCAAATTCTCTTAACCCTTTTTCTAAAGTTCTATTAAATTTTACTTTTTCATTTTGTAATACGTCTAAGATTACTTGTCTATTACGTTCTAGTTCTGCATAAAATGGTGCATATTGATCTATTATTAAGTTTGCAAGTTCTTGTTCCCAAGGACTATTTATATCTATTTCTAAATTCTTAGCATATCTTATAATTCTTCTAATTAATCTTCTTAAAATATAACCTTGATCTGTATTTGATGGCTTAATTCCTGCATCATCACCACTTATTATTACAACAGCTCTCATATGGTCTGCAATAATTCTCATTGCTCTTGCATATTTTTCGTCATCATATGATTTACCAGAAATTTCTTCTATTTTTTCTATAACATCTTTCCATACAGATGATTTATAGTTATCTGTTTGTCCTTCTAAAATTGCTGTAACCCTTTCTACTCCTAAACCAGTATCAACATTTTTATTTACAAGTGGCTTAAATGTTCCATCTGCTTCGTGATTATATTGCATAAACACATTGTTCCAAATTTCTACCCAAGTTTCATCTTCTGGGTCAAATTTTTCTGGAACTGGCTCCTCACTTCTCCAATAGAAAATTTCTGTATCTGGTCCACATGGTCCTTCCATCTCCATATTTGGCCACCAGTTATTTTCTTCCCCTAAAAATGCTATTCTGCTTTTGTTTATTCCTAAAGACTCCCAAACTTCTGCAGATTCGTGGTCAGCAGGTACTATGTCGTTTCCTTTAAAAACTGTAACTGCTAATTTTTCTACTGGAATATTTAGCCTTTCAGTTAATAATTCAAAACTCCAAGTAATAGATTCTTTTTTAAAGTAATCTCCTAGTGACCAGTTTCCAAGCATTTCAAAGAATGTATGGTGTGTTGTGTCACCTATTGAATCTAGGTCATTTGTTCTAAAACATTTTTGAACATCGGTAAGTTTTGTTCCCTCTGGATGAGGTGCTCCTTTTAAATATGGTACTAGTGGTTGCATACCAGCTGTGTTAAATAAACATGTTGGGTCATTTTCTGGTATTACTGGCGCACTAGGTATAATTTTGTGTCCTTTTTCTTCAAAAAATTTTAAGTATGTGTTTTTTAAATCTATTTTTTGCATAAATTCGTCCTCCTTAAAAACATATATATTATACAGCGATTATGCAAGATTTTTCAAGGGGTTTTGGTAAAAATAACTATACTGTTTCCAAAAATTATTTTTGTTCCTCTATTTTACCTATAAAATCTGTTTCTTCTATTTTATTTATTGCAAAACATTTTCTGCCTAGGTCTTTTAATGATGCACCACAATGGTATAGTTCTTCATTATCAATTATTATAAATCGATCATGAAATTTATTTGTTTTGCTAATTTCTAGATTAGGATATTCTTTATTAAATTTTTGTATATCT
>JBJFFF010000043.1:0-3279 GCA_051891455.1 Clostridia bacterium
GTGTCTACTTTTTGAGCATTTTCTAATATTTCGCTTTTCTTTATTAGTATTCCGTTTGATGCACATAGTCCTTCACTTACTACTATTGCAAGCGGTGTTGCAAGTCCTAAACTGCAAGGACAAGCAACTACTAATATAGTAACGAAAGTAGTAATTGCTGTTCCAAAAGCTTGACCGATTAATAAGTATACAATAAAAGTTAAAATGGCAATGGCAATAACAACTGGCACAAATATACCAGATACTTTATCAGCAACTTTTGCAATTGGTGCTTTTGTATTACTTGCTTCTACTACTAGCCTTACAATTTCTGATATAGTCGATTCTCTTCCAATCCTTTCTGCCTTATATTCTATATATCCATCATAATTGATACTACCTGCAATTACTTTATTTCCCACTTCTTTAGAAACTGGCTTGCTTTCTCCTGTAATAAAGGATTCATCTAAATGAGCTTTGCCTAAGATTATTTCTCCATCTACTGCAATTTTTTCTCCAGGTCTTGAAATAACAATATCTCCTTTAGAAATTTCATCAAGTGTTACTTCTTTTTCTTCTCCATCAACTCTTATAATAGCTTTATTCGGTGTAATTTGGGTTAATTTTTGTATTGCTTCTTTTGTTTTGTCTTTGCTAATGCCATCAATATATCTTCCTAATTTTATAAAGTAAATTACAATAGCTGCTGATTCAAAATATAAGTTCATTACCGAATGGTGATCTCCTGAAAATACAAGGTACATATTGTATAAACTATATAAAAAGCCAGATAAAACTCCTATTGCAACTAAAGTATCCATATTAGGTGTTTTATGAATTAGATTTTTATATCCATTTTTTATAATATCAAATCCATAAACTAGGAATGCTATTGTTAATATTAAAAGACTTATCATATAATTTGTGCTATGTTCATGTGGATCTAAAAACGGAATTGTTGGCAGGTTTATCATATGTCCCATTGAAATATACATTAGCAATATCGCTAATATTGTAAAGATAATAAACTTAATTTTTTCTTTTTTACTTTTGCTTTCAAGCTTAATTTCTTTAAATTCACCTAAGCTTTTAAAACCTGCTTGTTTAACAAATTCCTCTAATTTTGGTATATCTAACATTGTTTCATCATATTCAATACTTGCGTTTGCCATTACTAAATTAACAGAAACATTAGAAATACCATTTTGTTTGTTTAAGTATTTTTCAAGTCCATTAGAGCAAGCACTACAAGTCATACCATCAATAGATAAAATTATTTTTTTCATAGTTAATCTTCCTTTACTTTAAAACCAATATCTTCAATTTTTTCTTTTAAAGCATCTTCTTCTACTTCATTATTTGAAGTAACTGTAACTGTTCCATTTGTATGATTTGCAATAACTTTTTCTACTCCTTTTATATTTTTTAAAGCATTTTGAACTCTGTTTTCACAGCCACTACAAGCCATACCTTCTACTTTAATTACTATTTTTTTCATATTCTTCATCCTTTCAATTAAATAAGTTCTCTTTGGGTATTATATACCTAGTAAATTTTTTTGTAAATAAAAAATTTACGGGCGAACACAGTTCGCCCCTACATTTATATTTTTCCAGAAGTAAGAGAAATTATTCATTTACTCCCTGCAATGCTCACAATGGTGTTCTTTTAAATTACATTTTTCTTTTATTTCTTCCTCTGTTAGTTTGCCTTCTTTTCTATAATAATCTGCAATTGCTTCGTGTATTGCTTCTTCTGCTAATACAGAACAATGTAATTTTACAGGTGGTAAACCATCTAATGCTTTTACAACATCCACATTTTTTAATGCTAATGCTTCTTCAAGTGTTTTTCCTTTTATCATTTCTGTAGATATACTACTTGTTGCTATTGCTGCACCACATCCAAAAGTCTTAAACTTTACATCTGCTATTATATTGTTTCCTACCTTTATGAACATTTTCATAATATCTCCACAAACTGGATTTCCAACTTCTCCAACTCCTGAAGCATCTTCTATTTTTCCAACATTTCTTGGATTTGTATAATGATCTACAACTTTGTCTGAATATTCCATTATTTATTTTCCTCCTCAATAAATTTTTCCCACAATGGAGACATTTCTCTCAATCTATTAACTATTTCTACTAAATTTTCTACTAAATAGTCAACTTCTTCTTTAGTATTATATTTTCCGATTGTTATTCTTAAAGATCCATGTGCTATTTCGTGTGGTAATCCTATTGCTAGTAATACATGAGATGGATCAAGTGATCCAGAAGTACAAGCACTACCACTTGATGCACAAATTCCTTTTAAATCTAAATTTAATAATAACCCTTCACCCTCTATAAATCTAAATGAAATATTACTATTTCCAGGAAGTCTTCTTTCCATATCACCATTTATTCTTATATATGGTATTTTTTCTTTAACTTGTTCTACATAGTAATCTCTTAATTCTTTTATTTTTTTATTGTGTTCATCTAAATTATTATAAGCAATTTCAAGAGCTTTTCCTATACCAACAATTCCTGAAACATTTTCTGTTCCTGCTCTTTTATTTCTTTCTTGATGTCCACCAGCAATAAGTTTTTCAAATTTTACTCCTGTTCTTACATATAAAACACCAATTCCTTTTGGTCCATAAAATTTATGTCCTGATAAAGATAAACTATCTATATTTAATTTTTGAACATCAATTTTTATACTTCCAACTGCTTGTACGCTATCAGTGTGGAAATATATGTTATTTTCTTTAGCAATTTGTCCTATTTCTTCTATTGGCTGAATCGTTCCAATTTCATTATTTGCAAACATTACAGTTATTAGAACAGTAGTAGGCTTTATGGCATTTTTTAGTTCTTCTAAATTGATTATTCCATTTTCATCTACTGAAATATAGCTTACTTCAAAGCCTTCTTTTTCCAACTCTTTGCAAGTTTCTAAAACTGCTGGATGCTCTATTTTTGAAGTTATTATGTGATTTCCTTTCTTTTTATTTGCTCTTGCTATTCCTTTTATTGCTGTATTATCACTTTCACTTCCACCAGCTGTAAAATAAATTTCATTAGGTTTACAATTTAACACTTTAGCAATCTTTTCTCTTGAAGTTTCAACTGCTTTTCGTGATTCTCTCCCTAATTTATATATTGATGAAGCATTTCCATAATTTTCTGTTAAATATGGCATCATTTCTTGTAGTACTTCTTCATCTAATTGTGTTGTTGCTGCATTATCAAAATATATATTTTTCATAATATCCCTTTTCGTTTCGCGCTGATGATTCATGATAAGGAT
>JBJFFF010000044.1:0-3275 GCA_051891455.1 Clostridia bacterium
ATTAGACCCACTTCCAAGTTACATTATTACAATGGTAGGAAATTTAATTCCTATTCCCTTTATTCTTTGGTTTATTACTAAAATTTTAGATTGGATGAGAGGCACAAAACATTTATCTAAATTTGCCAATTGGCTAGATAAAAAAGTGGATAAACACAAATCAAGTATTGAAAAATACGGTTTTTTAGGTTTAGTCCTATTCGTTGGAATTCCACTTCCTGGAACTGGTGCTTGGACAGGAAGTTTAATTGCATCTGTTTTAGAAATGGATAGAAAAAAATCATTTATTGCAATTATTATTGGGGTTATTATGGCAAGTATCATAATGATGGCTATATCATTTGGGCTACTAAGAGCTATTTTTTAGAATTTAGATGTTAAAAATTAGAAATTAAAAGATATAAATATAATTTTTGAAGTCTCCGCTAGATAGGAGTGAAAAAATAGAAATTGTTACATAAAAAAATGAGGAATGTTCATGGGCAAAAGCTTTAGCTTTTGAGCCTGAATGAAAGAGGCTCATTTTTTTATATTACAATTTCTTTTTGAACGTATTGATTAAGGAGATAAAAAAATTATATTTATATCTTTTAATCTCTACTATCTTCTATATTTCCAGTCCCACTGGACAATGGTCACTTCCCATTATTTCTGGGAAAATAAATGCATCTTTTATATTTTCAGCAAATCTATCAGATACAATAAAATAATCAATTCTCCACCCCACATTTTTTTCTCTGGCATGTCCCATATATGACCACCAAGTATATGCATTTTCTTTGTCTGGATATAATTTTCTAAATGTGTCTGTAAATCCATTATCTAATAATTTAGTCATTTTATTTCTTTCTTCATCTGTAAATCCTGCATTTTTTCTGTTCGTTTTTGGATTTTTTAAATCTATTTCTTTGTGTGCTACATTTAGATCTCCACATAGAATTACTGGTTTTATTTTGTCTAATTCTTTTAAATAATTTCTAAATGCATCTTCCCATTCCATTCTATAATCTAGTCTTGCAAGTTCTCTTCCTGAATTTGGAGTATAAGAATTTACAAGAAAGAAATCTTTAAATTCTAGTGTTATTACTCTACCTTCTTTATCATGTTCTTCTATTCCTATGCCATATGTAACATTTTTTGGTTTTATTTTTGTAAAAATAGCTGTTCCAGAATAGCCTTTTCTTTCGGCATAATTAAAAAACTTTTCATACCCTTCAAAATCAACTTCTAATTGTCCTTCTTGCATTTTTGTTTCTTGTAAACAAAAAATATCTGCATCAAATTCCTTAAATATTTTTTCAAAATTTTTTTTATATATTGCCCTTAATCCATTTACATTCCACGAAATTAGTTTCATGTTACCTCCTTAATATTATATTTTTTCCTCTATTTATAAACATTTTTAAATACTCATCTTTTAATGCCACTAACATTAATCCATATACCAATACTCCTGCAATTATTTGAATTACCATAGTAGTAGTGCTTGCTCCTAGAGCAATTTGTATTAACACACAAGTAATAAGCATAACAATTCCTGATAATAAATAGTTTGAACTTGACTTCAAAACTTCTTTTATACTTATATCTTTTCTAATTACATAAAACTCCACGGCAACAACTATTAATTCAGATACAATTGTTGCAATTGATGCTCCTAGTGAATAATATAATTTTATTAACACATAGTTTAATATAAAGTTTACAATTAAACCAGCAACTATTGCTATTGTGTATAATTTTTGTTTTTTAGTTGGTAATAAATATTGTGTTCCTATTACATTTGCCATTCCATTTAAAATAATAGTTGGTGCCATAACATTTATTAGTACTACAACTTTTTCATACCCTTCTCCAAAGAAAACTGGAACAAAACTTTTTGATATACTCATTATTCCAAACATTATTGGAAATGCTAAGAAAAATACAAATTTAAAAGATTTTTTCATATAATCGAATAATTTTTCATTGTCTCCAGATGCGAATGTGCTCGCCATTCTAGGAATCATTACAATTCCTAGTGAAGTAACAACTGTAAGTAGTACTCTTATTACCTTTTGTGCTTGTTCATAATATCCAACTTCAGATTTATCTAGTATCATGCTTCCAATCATTGTTTTATCTAATACATTGTAAATTTGGCTTGCAATTTGTGGGATAAATAATAATATAATTGCAGGCAAATGCGTAAATGCACTTATATGTTTTATTTTTATTCCTTTAAAATATCTTGGTAAATATAGCCATAATGATAAATTTCCAACTAAGTCTGCTACTGCATATATTGTTATATATTTTATTAAGTCCTCTGGTGCTTTTACTAACATGAAAATAAGTGTAACACTTATAAGTCTTACTATTACATTTCTTGTAACTGTTTTTTTAAATTCTTCTATCCCTTGGAAAAACCAGCTTATATCAAAACCTATTGCAACAAGTTCTAAAAACCATATTCTATAATATACACTGTATTCTCCATTTCTCATAAAGAAAATAAAGTATATTACAGAAGCCACAAATGCTGCTATAAATCTACATATTTGAATTTCCCAAAAAGATTTTTTTCTTTTTACTTTATCATCTCCAGCATATGCAATTTCTCTTTGCCCATATAATGCTACTCCTAGTGCTCCAAATAGTAAAAAATATGATAAAATTGAATATGTATAGCTATATATTCCTATGTTTTCAGCACCTAATACTCTAGAAATATATGGAGTTGTAATTAATGGCAAAACTAACGTTAATATTTGATATACTAAATTATATATATAATTTTTGGTAATACTTTTTTTAGGCATACTTACTTCCTTTCTTGTTTTTATTTTATATCATATTATCGGTTTTTTTACAATATTTTAAAAAGCAAAAAAAACTAAAAACATTTTTATCTGCCAATACAAAATGGCCCTTTTTGTCATGCAATTTTTTCTTAAATTTTTTAATTATTTTCTTTTAAATTGTATATAAATCAAAAGTAGCACAAATTTGACATAATATTATCAAATTTGTGCTACTTTTTTCTATTTTCTCACAACTGTTGAGTACACTTTTTTGTCTTATAACCTTTGCTACTCTAAGCTTTCATAAAAAGTGTCGGGTATTAAGCCCATTCATCAGGGAGACCAGAGGCCTCCCCCTTTTTTATCTTACGTTTAATTTGCTACATATTCTCTAAGCGGATCGTCCCAAGTTATTGCTGGTGCAGTTTCAAGTGTAGGCACTTGCTCTGTTGTGACTTTAGATGATAGAGAAACTATAGGGCGGACACACAA
>JBJFFF010000045.1:0-3248 GCA_051891455.1 Clostridia bacterium
ATTTTGCTTGTAGTTCTTTTTCTTTAAGTGTAGCTTCTGCTTCACTTATTTTTTCTTCTAAAGCATCTCTTACTTCATTTACTAATGCACCAATAACTGGTCTTTCTTCTGGAGATAGTGCACCCATTCCTCTTAAAACTGCTGTTAGTTCTCCTTTTTTTCCTAAAAACTCAACTCTTACTTCATTTAAAGTTTGCATATCATTTGCTTCTGAAATTTTTTGTAATGCTTTCTCTTTTATGCTTTCAATTTGTTCTTTCATGAACATTCTCCTTTCTATTTTACCTTTTAGTCCGCCACATCTCGTCGGGGTTATATGTTTTAAGTGGCTATTCTTTACTAGAAATTTAGATATTATTGTAAAATAAAAACTCGCCCTAATTGTATAGGGCGAGTTTTTTACGCGGTACCACCTAATTTCACTGATTTTTATATCAATCTCATTCTAATTAAATCAAAAACAAGTATCGCAGTTAGACGACGTTTTTCGTTTAATTATACAGCTATAACGTTGCAACCGCCTCTATCTACTATCATTTCAATAAAAGACCTAGAAAGTGAAATTTCAAATACTTATACATAAATAGGTTTTCAGCCCACGACCTATTCTCTCTTTTAATGTATTTTACAAGTATTTTACTTTGCTTTTTCAACGGTTTTATTTTTCATTGCTAAATATAATATCATATTTTTTAGAATAATTCAATGTTTTTAGCTCATTTCATATTTTCTTTTTCTATTTCTTCTATCAATGCAAGTCTATCGCTATGTCTTCCACCTTCAAATTCTGTTGCTATCCATACTCTTACTATTTGAATAGCCTTACTTGTTGTTACATAGTCTGCTCCTAGTGCAAGTATATTTGAGTCATTATGCATTCTAGAAAATTTTGCAGCTGTTTCTTCAAAACATGGTGCACTTCTTATACCTTTGAATTTATTTGCTACCATGCTCATTCCATATCCAGAACGACATATTAATATTCCTCTATCACATTCTTTTGATTGTACTGATTTTGACACTTTTTTTGCAATATCAGGATAATCCACTCTTTCTTCTGAATATGTTCCAAAGTCTTTATATTCTATTCCTTGTTCTTCAAAATATCTTTTTATTTCTTCTTTTAATTTATAACCACCATGGTCTGCACCTATTGCTATCATCGTTTGCCTCCTCGTATAAATTATTATAAACTACGTTCAAATTTACTTAAATATGATTTAAATTCTTTTTTTAGAGTTTCCTTCTTAGCACTATAGCTATTGAAAGTACCACTTACATTTATAACGAATTCATAGTATTCGTTGTAAGAGTCATATGCATCAACCATAGCATAGTATACATCTTCATTTTTATTTTTATAATTGCCTTCTTTTATTTCTTGAAATAGATTATCAATTTTCTCGTCATTATCTTTTGCTTTTCCAACATTGTCAGCTTCTAATATAAATGCCATCCAAAGTGCTTCATCAACAGAATCATAATCATTTCTATAAACATAGTTATACCACTCGTTATATATGGTGTCTGCTATTTCATCTAAAACTTTACTTGTTTCTTCCATTGTATTATACATGTTTTCAACTTTTTGCTCTATTTTTTTGTTTTTACTAACTTTTGCTCCTACTGCAATTATAATTATGATAGCTACTGCAATCACAGAAAAAATAAAAATTTGTTTTGTTGATATTGTTAGTTTCTTCTTAGTTTCTGTTTTTCCTTCCTCCATTACTGGTTTTTCCATTTTTGCCTCTTCCACTTTTGTTTCTTCGTTAATCTCATTTGTTTCCATATTAAATCCCCCTTTTATTATGTAATTAATATTACATTTTTTATTATTATATATTATAAAAATTTTTTTTACAATACTTTAGCAAAAAACAAGACAGAAAATTTTCTGTCTTGTTTTTTGCTTATGCTGTTTTTAGTTCAAGTCTTAATTTATCTGCTATCATTGCTATAAACTCACTATTTGTAGGCTTTCCTTTTGCTGCTGAGATTGTGTAACCAAAGATGCTTTCTACTGTGTCTTGTTGTCCTCTACTCCATGCTACTTCTATTGCATGACGTATTGCTCTTTCTACTCTTGATGGAGTAGTTCTAAATTTTCTTGCAATTTCTGGATATAATTGTTTTGTTATTTGATTTATTACATCTATATCTTTTATTACCATTATTATTGCTTCTCTTAAATATTGGTAACCTTTTATATGTGCTGGTACACCTAATTCATGTATTATGTTTGTTACAAGTGCTTCTAAAACTTCTTCATCTTTTTTATTATTTTCTGATATATCTATATAAGGTACTTTAATTTCTCTATTATTACTATAACAATTTTGTGCAGTTGTTGGTTTATAATTTTTTATTTCTTTTATTCTTTTTATTAGAATTTCAATATCAAATGGTTTTACTACATAATATTCTGCACCTAATGATATTGCTGTTTGTGTTATTTTTGCTTGTCCTACTGCCGACAGCATTATACACATTGGTTTTTTGTCCATATTTGCTGAATTTATGTATTCTAATACTCCAATACCATCTAAGTATGGCATTATTACGTCTAGCAATAGTACATCTGGCTGAGTATTTACTACCATGTCGCACGCTTCTTTACCATTTTTGGCTACTCCTATAACTTCCATATCCTCCTCTTTTTCTAAATATTTGACTAAAGTCATCGCAAAATCTGCATTGTCATCTGCAATCAAAATTGTTGTTTTTTCTTTCACTTCAATACCTCCCGAATTTTTAAATTGTAAAAAATTTACATTTGGAATTATAATATTATTTTCATCCAAATGCAATAGTTTTCTGGAAATTTTTTCTAATTTTGCTTGTAGGAGTTTATATTTCAACATATTTTTTAGTCGAATTTTGTATTTTTACATTTAAGGCTTTTACAAATTCCATTTTTTCTTCTGGAATTTCCAGCAATAATTCTATGTTTTCTTTATATTCTGTTTTTATAGTTTTTATTTTATTTTTCTCTAGTTCATATTTTATTTGTTCTAAGTCTTTATAAGATGTTTCGACTTTAGACTCATAACCAACCGTTCTTTCTACATATTCTGTTTCTTTTAATCCTTCTAAAGTTGCTCCGAGAATATGCTCTAACCAAACCTCCTGTCCCCAATAAAATTCCACCAAAATATCTTGTAACTACTACTAATACATTTGATAAATTTTGTTCAGATAAAATTTTAAGTATTGGGGCTCCAGCTGTTCCAGAAGGTTCTCCATCA
>JBJFFF010000046.1:0-3203 GCA_051891455.1 Clostridia bacterium
AGAGCAATAATAAATGATATTAAAATGTGGGAACTTAAAGAGGGAGGTAGCACAATTACACAGCAACTTGCAAAGAATATATATTTTACGCAAAGTAGAGAATTAACTAGAAAAATTGCGGAGACTTTTATGGCTTTAAAAATAGAAAAAGAGTGTAGTAAAGAAGAAATATTTGAATTATATGTAAATACAAGTTACTTTGGAGATGGATATTATTGTGTAGGAGATGCAAGCAAAGGGTATTTTGGTAAAGATCCAATAGATATGACAGACTATGAAAGCACGCTACTTGCAGGAATACCAAATGCACCATCTGTATATGCACCAACAAATAATTTTGAACTTGCAACCCAAAGGCAAAGACAAGTAATAAACAGAATGGTGGAGTGCGAGTATTTAACAGCAGAAGAAGCAGAAAAAATTTATAAATAGGAATTGTAGTGGCACCTGACCACAGGTGCTACTTGACTAACCTGAAAAATCACTATATAATAATGTAAGTTTGTAAAATTATAGGAGGGGCACATGATAAACGCAATAGGAGTAACATTGAGATTTGGAAAAAGAGTACTATTTGAAGATGTAAATATAAAATTTACAAAGGGTAATTGCTATGGATTAATTGGAGCAAATGGAGCCGGTAAATCAACCTTTTTAAAAATACTATCAGGGGAAATTGAACCTTCAAAAGGTGAAATTGTAATAGAAAAAGGTAAAAGACTATCAACCCTAAAACAAGACCACTTTGCTTATGAAAATTATACAGTAATGGATACAGTCATTATGGGAAATAAAGAATTATATAACATAATGAAGGAAAAAGAAGCAATATATGCAAAACCAGATTTTTCTGAAGAAGATGGCATGAAAGCTGCAAAATTAGAAGAAAGATTTGCAGAATTAGATGGATGGAATGCAGAAACAGACGCAGCAACACTTTTAAATAACTTAGGAATATCTGGAGAGAAACATTATAAATTAATGAGCGAAATAGAAGCAAAAGATAAAGTAAAAGTTTTGCTTGCTCAAAGTTTGTTTGGAAACCCAGATGTATTGCTATTAGACGAGCCTACTAACGACTTGGATTTAAAAAGTATAGAATGGTTACAAGAATTTTTAATAAATTTTGAAAACACTGTTATAGTAGTATCACATGATAGATATTTCTTAAACAAAGTTTGTACACATATTGCAGATGTTGACTTTGGTAGAATAAAAATATACCCAGGAAACTATGATTTCTGGTATGAATCAAGCCAATTAGCTTTAAAGCAAGCAAAAGAAGCTAATAAGAAAAAAGAAGAAAAAATTAAAGAATTACAAGAATTTATTGCTAGATTTAGCGCAAATGATTCTAAATCTAAACAAGCAACTTCTAGAAAAAAATCATTAGAGAAAATAGAACTAGAAGAAATAAAAGCATCAAGCAGGAGATATCCGTATATAGATTTTAAGCCAGATAGAGAGCCAGGAAAAGAAATATTAACATTAAAAAATATTTCTAAAAATGTAAATGGTGAAAAAATATTAAACAATGTATCTTTTACAGTAAAAGCAGATAATAAAATAGCATTTTTATCTGATAACGAAAATGCCATAACTTTATTATTCCAAATAATTGCAGGAGAGGTAGAGCCAGATGAAGGAGAAGTAATTTGGGGACAAACTATTACACATGATTATTTCCCAAAGGATAACAGCTATCTTTTCCCAAGAGATGAGTCACTTGTAGATTGGTTAAGAGGATATTCTAAAGACCCAGATGAAACATATGTAAGAGGATTTTTGGGAAGAATGCTATTTTCTGGTGATGAAGCCCTAAAAAATATAAAAGTGCTATCTGGTGGAGAAAAAGTAAGATGTGTATTATCTAAATTGATGCTATCTGGTGCAAATTTCTTAATATTTGACCAACCAACAAACCACTTAGATATGGAGAGTATAACAGCCCTAAATGAGGGTATGAAAAAATTTAAAGGAAATATGCTTTTTGCATCACATGACCATCAATTAATGCAAACAGTTGCAGATAGGATTATTGATATAAAACAAGATAAAGTGATTGATAGAGAATGTACATATAATGAATATTTAGGAATTGAATAAAAATAATACTGTTAAAAACGAATATAATTTTTATGCGTTTCCTGTTCATTACGTTCAAAAAGAAATTGTAATATTAAAAAATGAGCCTCTTTCATTCAGGCTCAAAAGCTAAAGCTTTTGCCCATGAACATTCCTCATTTTTTAATACAACAATTTCTATTTTTCACTCCAATCAAACGTCAACTTATAAAAATTATATTCGTTTTTAACATAAATGCTTTATTCTTTATTTTGGATTCTCTCTATCTCATCATAATTGTCATTTAAAATTTGTAAGAACACGTCTGCAATTTGTGGGTCAAATTGTGTCCCTTTGTTTCTTTCAATTTCAGCTTTTACAACATCAAGTGAAAGCGGGTCACGGTATGCTCTTTTTGATGTCATTGCATCAAAAGTATCTGCAACTGCGGTAATTCTAGCAAGATAAGGAATATCTTCTCCTGCAAGTTTACCTGGGTAGCCATGACCATCAAAGCGTTCATGATGGTGTTTTACAATTGGAATAATGTCTTTAAACATAGTGGCATTTGATAAAATATGAGCACCTATTGCTGGGTGATTCTTGATTTCAGAGTACTCATCATCAGTAAGTTTTGCTGTTTTTAATAAGATGCTATCTGGAACACCAATTTTTCCAATATCGTGGAATAATCCACCTAGTTTTAATTTCTTTAAATCATCTTCAGATAATCCCAAATGTTGCCCTATCAAATAAGAATATTCAGAAACACGGTCAGAGTGCCCCCTTGTATATGTATCCTTCGCTTCAACAGTATATCTTAAAGTTTCAATACTTTCTAAATAGGCTTTTTCAAGTTCTGCATATGTTGCTGTTAATTTTTCATTTATTGCTTTTATTTCTTGCATTTGAGAAATAGCTTTTATTCCAGATTCAATTAACAACAATAATTGGTCAAATTTATCACTTTTTTCACAATAACCTTGAATATCTAAACGCCTAATTGTTTCAAGTGGTGGAGCCAAATCCTTGTGACCAGTAAGAAGTAAAATATATAAGTCTTTATTAAATTTCCTAATTTCTTCAACAACTTGATCACCATGTATAGGCGTCATTATAAAGTCTAAAAGCATTAAAT
>JBJFFF010000047.1:0-3194 GCA_051891455.1 Clostridia bacterium
AGCTTTGCGAACTAGAACAAATTTGGGTATGTGCATGTAAAGACTGTAACAATGGTAAAGCAGAAGATGAATCTATGTGTGATAGCTATAGATGTAAATATTAAACTGATTTTAGGGCAGACTTAATTTAAGCCTGCTCTATATTTTTAAGAAAAAATATTTTTTTTGCCAAATATAGACATAAAACAAATAAAATGGTATATTATATTTGGTGGGTGATATTATGAAATTTGAAACAAAAAGGATGCTAAAAAAGATAAAAAGCATTAATTATAAAAAAATGGATAAAATTGTAGATATAATATCAAAAAATAATAACAACAAATCAAAGTTATATATAAAATTTGATATATTTAGGAATTTCTTAAAAAGAGGAATAGGTTATACTGATTATTTCAGAGGAGACTATATTAATTTAACCAACGAAGAAAAAAATACTTATGTTACAGCAAAATCTTTTTACAGAATAATGCATTACCTAAATAATTATGATTATATTTATATTTTCCATGATAAATTAATATTTAATAAATTCTTTAAAGAGTATATAAAAAGAGATTATATAAACTTAAAAAAATGCACTGTAGACCAATTTAAAGATTTTTTAGACAAGCATAATGTAGTTTTTGCAAAAGACCCAATTGGTGAGTGTGGACATGGAATAAAAAGAATAGAAGTAAATAAAGTAGAGGATAAAGACAAACTTTATGAAGAACTTATAAATAATAAACAATTTTTGGTAGAGGAAGAAATAATTCAAAGTGATGAACTAAACGAAATAAACCCAAATGTTGTCAACTCATTTAGGGTAGTAACACTTGTAAAAGATGGACAGGCATATATATTAAATAATGCACTTAGAGTAAATCAAGATAAGACTGACGTAATAGGCTGCACAAATGATTTGTATTTTAGTTTTGCCGAAGACGGTACAATAGATAGTAATGTTATAGATGACTATGGAAATGTTTATGAGAAGCATCCATTAACAGGCAAAAAATTTAGTGAAGTAAAAGTTAAAGACGTAAAAGAAGCATTTGAATTATGCAAAAAAGCAGCATTAGAAGTACAAGAAGTAAGATATGTTGGTTGGGATGTAGCTTTTTCAAACAAAGGACCTGTAATTGTAGAAGGAAACGAATATCCAGGTTATGGAATACTTCAATTCTACAAATTAAAAAATAAAAAATATGGACATTTAAAAGAAATACAAGATGTAATTGGTGATGAAGTAAAAAATATGAATTTGCCATGTATAAATTAAAAAATTGGGTTTTAATAAAAATTTATTAAAACCCCTTTTATTTTGTATATAATTTGTGATAGAATAACAAAAGTAAATTATACAAGGAGGATGTTATGGAAGTAGCATATAAAAGAGTTTTACTAAAACTTAGTGGAGAAGCACTTGCAGGAAAACAAAAGAATGGCATAGATGTAGACACATTGGGGAAAATTTGTGATAAAGTAAAAGAAATTGTGGAAATGGGAGTAGAAGTTGCAATAGTAGTTGGAGGAGGAAACTTTTGGAGAGGCAGATATGGACATCAAATGGAAAAAACTACATCAGACTATATGGGAATGCTTGCAACAACTATAAATGGCTTAGCAATACAAGATGCACTAGAAGCAAGAGGAGTTAATACAAGAGTACAAACAGCAATTGAAATGAGACAAATTGCAGAACCATATATAAAAAGAAAAGCAATGAAACATTTAAGTAATGGAAGAGTTGTAATATTTACTTGTGGAACAGGAAGCCCATTTTTTACAACAGATACAGGAGCAGCGCTTAAAGCTGCAGAAATTGATGCAGAAGTTATTTTACTTGCAAAAACATGTGATGGAGTATATTCAGCAGATCCAAAATTAGATCCAAATGCAGTAAAATATGATGAAATTACATATTTAGATGTATTAAATCAACAACTAAAAGTAATGGATTCAACAGCTACTTCATTATGTATGGACAATAATATTCCATTAGTTGTATTTGGAATAGACGATCCAGAAAACATAGTAAGAATAATAAAAGGTGAAAAAATAGGCACTTTAGTTAAATAAATGCGTAGGGGCAGGGTTCCACCCCTGCCCTCGGGTCGCCCGAGGACGGCGACCCCTACAACAAAAAATATAATTTGTAGGGGCGGACGCCTCTGTCCGCCCAAAATAAAAGGAGGAATTAAGATGGAATTTAACCATATTGAAGAAAAAATGAACAAAACAGTAAATGCTTTAGCAGAAAGCTTAGCAGAAGTAAGAGCAGGAAGAGCAAACCCTGCAATATTAAACAAGGTAAAAATAGACTATTATGGAACACCAACACCAATAAACCAAGTAGCAGGAATATCAGTTCCAGAAGCAAGACTAATAGTAATACAACCATGGGATGCTAGTATTTTAAAAGAAATAGAAAAAGAAATACTAAAATCAGATATAGGAATAAACCCAAATAATGATGGAAAAGTAATAAGACTTGCTTTCCCAGAATTAACAGAAGAAAGAAGAAAAGAATTAGTTAAGGACATAAAGAAAATGGGAGAAGAATCTAAAGTAGCTATTCGTTCTATAAGAAGAGACGGAATAGATGAAGCAAAATCTAAGCAAAAAAATAGCGAAATAACAGAAGACGAACTAAAAGGAGCAGAAGACCAAATACAAAAATTAACAGACAAAAAAGTGGCTCAAATAGACGAAATGATAGATGCAAAAGAAAAAGAAATAATGAGTGTGTAAAAAATTGTATAAAATAGAATATAAAATTGCATATTGACAGAACTAAAAAATATGCTATAAAATAAATCTATAAAAATAAAACAATTGCAAAATTGTAGGGGGCGCCGTCCACGGCGCTCCGCACTATAACGAACAACCCTAGAAATGTAGGGGCACCTGCCTACAGGTGCCCAAATAAAGAACCAAAGAAGGAGGAAAAATATGTTAAACGTTGTAACCCTTGAAACTGTACACACAAGTAATTTTAAATAACATATTTTTTAAAATAAGAATAAATCTAAGAAATAAAGACCCGTGCTGTGGTCTTAGGTTGTTGTACCTAAGAATATAGCAAAGGGTCTTTTTGAGTTGTTTAAATTTATATGTAGGGGTCGCACTCCTGGGCGACCCGCGAAAATGATATAGGAAAACGGGGCGCCGAAGACTGCGCCCCCTACAATGGAAAAATTTAAACAATC
>JBJFFF010000048.1:0-3171 GCA_051891455.1 Clostridia bacterium
GAACGATTGGTATTGCTCATACTAGATGGGCAACACATGGAAAACCATCTAAAGTAAATTCACATCCTCATACGGAGGGTGACAACTTATTTGCAGTTGTTCATAATGGAATAATAGAAAATTATAATGAACTTAAAAACGACTTAATGGGAAAAGGGTATAAATTTTTATCACAAACAGATACAGAAGTTATACCAAATTTAATAAATTATTATTATAAGCAAGATAGAAATATGTTAAAAGCAGTTAGAAATGCTTGTATGGATTTAAAAGGAAGCTTTGCAATAGAAGTAATTTCTAAAGAGAACCCTGAAAAAATGATAGTAGTAAGAAAAGATAGCCCACTTGTAATAGGAAAAGGAGAAGATGAATTCTTTATAGCATCAGACATACCAGCTATTCTTTCTTATACAAAAGAATTCTATCTTTTAAATGACTTTGAGTTTGTAGAAATAGAAAATGGAAAAGCAAAAATTTATGATAAAGATTTAAAAGAAATAGAAAAGAAAATAACTAAAATTGAATGGGATAGCAGTAGCGCGGAAAAAGATGGGTATGAGCATTTTATGCTAAAAGAAATATATGAACAACCAGTAGCAATAAGAGAAACAATAGGTGCAAGATTAAATAATGGAAAAGTAGATTTTGACGAATTAAAACTTACAAAAGAATACTTAGAAACTCTAAACAAAATATTCATAGTAGCATGTGGCACAGCAATGCATGCAGGACTTGCTACTAAAAAAACATTTGAAGAACTTTGTAAAATACCAGTTGAAGTAGACATTGCATCTGAATTTAGATATAGAGATCCAATTATAGATGATAAAACATTGGTAATATTTATAAGCCAATCTGGAGAAACTGCAGATACAATTGCAGCATTAAAACTTTCAAAAGAAAAGGGAGCAAGAACAATTGCAATATCAAATGTAATAGGAAGCTCAATAACAAGAGAAGCAGATTATTATATATACACACATGCAGGACCAGAAATTGCAGTTGCTTCAACTAAAGCATATACATCACAAATAACACTTCTTACATTACTTGCAATGCATATGGGAGAATTACTAAATAGAGTAGAAGAACAAAAAATAAAAGATTTGAAGAAAGATTTATTAGAAATACCAAGCAAAGTTCAAGAGGTTTTAAAAGATGTAAAACCAATAGAAAAATTTGCAAAAAAAGTATATCAAGAAAAAGATATGTTCTTTTTAGGAAGAGGAGTAGATTACGCAGTAAGTTTAGAAGGTTCACTAAAATTAAAAGAAATATCATATATTCATTCAGAAGCTTATGCATCTGGAGAATTAAAACACGGACCAATTGCATTAATAGATAATGGAACAACAGTAATAGGAATAGTAACAGAACCAGCATTGGTAGAAAAATCAGTAAGTAATCTTCAAGAGGTAATAACAAGAGGAGCAAAAGTATTGCTTATAACAAACGAAGATATGGAAAATAAAGGATTTGAAACTATAATAAAAATACCTACAACAAACAGACTAATATCACCAATATTATCTGTAGTACCAATGCAGTTATTATCATATTATATTTCAAAAAACAAAGGATTAGATGTAGATAAACCAAGAAACCTAGCAAAATCAGTAACAGTAGAATAAAAAATACCCCCATACTACAAAAACATGGTATGGGGGCTATTATGTAATCGAAAAATGTCGAAATATTTTTTTAAAAATATATTGCTTTTTTGCCAAATGTATTATATATTAATTGGCATAGGAAATGAGAACGAGCAGTATGTGTTGCCACTTTACTACATAGAATAACTATGAGAAAGTGAGGTGGTGTTTATGGTAAAATTTTTACTATTCCTAATATTAGGATTTATGATGTCTCTAACTATAAACGTAGCCTTATTAGCAATTATATATATAAATTGGGCAAATAAGGAATAAAAAAACAACACATTTGCTTTTCACCGAGTAATGTGTTGTTACAAAAACTGTGGTAACCACATTTTCTGTGGTTTCTCCATTTCCTATGATTATTATACATTACTATTTCCTTTTTGTCAAATAAATATGTAAAAATTTTTAAAAAAGTATTGCAAATTTTATTTATTGTGGTAAAATATAAACAGAAAATTTGTTTGGATAAAGGAAGATAAAAATGTTTGCATATATAAAAGGAAGTTTAGAAGTAAAAAGTATAAATTATGTAGTTGTAGAAAATGGAGGAATAGGCTATAAAATATATATGTCTGCAAAATCCATAGGAACAATAGGAAACATAGGAGACCAAGTAAAAGTACACATACATTACCATGTAAGAGAAGATGATATAAGTCTTTATGGATTTAATTCAGAAGAAGAACTTAGAATGTTTGAAATATTAATTAATGTAAGTGGAGTGGGGGTAAAATCTGCATTAACAATGTTATCAGATATAACGCCATCTAGCTTTGCTCTAGCAGTTATTAATGATGATGTAACAAGACTTACAAAAGTTCCAGGAGTAGGTAAAAAAACAGCACAAAGATTAATATTAGAATTAAAAGATAAATTAAAATCAGAGGATATAGCTTGCGAAGAAATAGAAGTTGAAGAAAAGAAAAATAACAATATAAATAATGACGCAGTTGTGGCTTTACAAGTATTAGGCTATAGTAAAAAAGAAGCAGAAACAGTACTAGAAAAAGTAGATACCAAAGACCTAAGTATAGAAGAAACAATAAAAGAAGCATTAAAATATTTAGGAAGGTAAATTGCATATATGTAGGGGCGGACGCCTCTGTCCGCCCCAATTAGAAGTCGTAATAAGGAGACATTTATGGATTTAAACAAACCTTTGGCGTATCGAATGCGCCCAACCACATTAGAAGAATTTGTAGGACAAGAAGAAGTAGTTGGAAAAGATAAAATTTTATATAGAACAATTAAAGCAGATAGACTATCAAGTGTTATACTGTGGGGACCAACAGGATGTGGAAAAACATCACTTGCAAAAGTAATTAGCAACACTACAAAATATAACTTTATTAAATTAAATGCAGTAACAGCAGGAATTGCGGACATAAAAAAAGCAATAGAAGAATCTAAAAATGCATTTTTAAACCCAAGTGGAAAATGTATTTTATTTATAGATGAAATTCATAGATTTAATAAATTACAACAAGATGCATTACTTCCATTTGTAGAA
>JBJFFF010000049.1:0-3124 GCA_051891455.1 Clostridia bacterium
AGGAGATAGTAGTGTATATAGGCTAAGACAAGGAATAATTAGAAAATTAACAAAAGATGATAGTTATGTACAAAAATTAGTAGAAGATGGAACAATAACAAAAGAGGAAGCTAAAAATCATCCTAAGAAAAATATGCTAGTTAAGGCTTTGGGGTGTGAAACAGATTTAGAAGTAAATGTATTTTATAAAAAATTCTTACCTGAAGATGTGATTTTAATTTGCTCAGATGGGCTTACGAATATGATATCTGAAGAACAGATATATAATATAATAAATAATGATATAAACCAAGCAGCCGAAAACTTAATAAAAGAGGCAAACCTTAACGGTGGACTTGATAATATAACTTTTATAATAATAAAAAATTAGATTTTGGAGGTTTAAAATATGGATTTACAAGGTAAAATTCTTGGAAATAGATATGAAATAATAGAAAAAATTGGAACAGGTGGAATGGCAACAGTGTATAGAGCAAAATGTCATGTACTAAAAAGAGAAGTAGCTGTAAAAATACTAAGAGATGAATTTACAACTGATAATGAATTCATAAAAAGATTTAATGCAGAAGCTCAATCTGCTGCAAGCTTAACACATCCCAATATAGTATCTGTATATGATGTAGGGCATGAAGGAAACCTATATTATATAGTAATGGAACTTGTAAAAGGAAAAACACTCAAAGAAATAATAGTAGAAGATGGGGCACTAGCTTGGAAATGGGCAGTAGATTTGGCTATTCAAATTGCAAGAGGATTAGAAAAAGCTCATAGAAATAATATAATTCATAGAGATATAAAACCACACAATATCATAATTACAGAAGAGGGAGTTGCAAAAGTTACAGACTTTGGAATTGCGAAAGCAGTATCAAACTCAACAATTACAGCATTTGGAGCAACAACAGGCTCTGTGCACTACTTCTCACCAGAACATGCAAAAGGTGGACATACAGATGCAAAATCTGACCTATATTCATTAGGAGTTGTAATGTATGAAATGGTAACAGGAAGAGTACCTTTTGATGCAGATACACCAGTTTCTGTAGCGCTAAAACATATTCAAGAAGAACCAGTAGAACCAATAGTTTTAAATAGTCAAATACCAATATGTTTAAATAAAATAATATTAAAAGCAATGCAAAAAGAACCAAGTATGAGATATCAATCAGCAACAGAAATGATAAGAGATTTAGAAATGTGCCTAAAAGATGAAACAGGTTCATTTGTAAAGCCTATTCCAGAAGTGGATGAATTTGCAACAAAAAGAATCTCATTAAATTATAATAATGAGGAAAAACATGCTAAGAAAAAAGAAGGAAAATTTGCTAAAATAAAAAAACATTTTGAAAATCATCCAGTACAAAAATGGATTGCAGTAATTGCGTCTTGTATATTAGTATTTGTACTTGCAATGTGTATAACATTTTTTGCATTAAACATGGGAAAAGTAAAAGATGTAGCACTTCCAAAGTTTGAAGGTATGACATTAGAGGAAGCAAAAATTGCAGCAGATGAAGCAGGCATAAAATTAGAAATAGAAGAAGCCTTCCATGTTGAAATAGAGGAAGGGAAAATTATAAGCCAAGACCCTATTTATCAAGAAAATTATAAAGTAAAAGAAGGCTCAACAGTAAAGCTAGTTGTAAGTAAAGGTCAAGAATTAGTAACAGTAACAAAAGTAATTGGCAAAAAAAGAGATGAAGCAATAAAAGAACTAAAAGACTTAGGGTTAGTTCCAGAAGTTGAAGAAGTAAATAGTGATGAAATAGAAAAAGACTATGTAATAGAACAAGAAGTGGCAGAAGGAGAAGAAATACTTAAAGGAAGTACTATAAAAATAAAAGTAAGTATGGGAATAGAACAAGTAGAAGTACCAGACCTTACAGGAATGACAGAAGAAGACGCAAAACAAGCATTAACAAATGCTAAATTAAAATGGAAAAGCACAAGCACAGTAAATGATTCAAGCAAAGGTGTAGGAGTAGTTTCTCAAACAGTATCACCAAAAAGCATGGTAGATAAAGGAACAGAAGTATCAATCACAATAAACACATATAGTGAACTAAAAACAGGAACGATAATTATAAATGTAGCATCAATAGTAGGATATAAACCAGAAACAGAAGAAAATGAAGAAGGTGAAACTGTAACAAAAGACCCAGGAACAGTAGAATTAAAAGTAACTGTAGATGGAGAACAAATAGAATCTAAAAAGGTAAATAAAGACACTACAAACCTTAAAGTAACAACAACAGGAAGAGGAACAGTAGTTGTAAAAGTAATAATAGACGGAAGCACAAAAAGAACAAAAGAATTTAACCTAAACACACAAACAGAAATAACAATAGATTAGAGGTTTTTTATAAAATGTAGGGGTCGCTACTTAAGGGCGACCCGAAAATGTATTAACAAAACGGGGCGCCGAGGACTACGCCCCTACATATAATTAATTGCAAAAATATAAAGGAGGAAAACAGGTGAACAAAATAGACCCAAGAACTTTGCCTGGCTTTATGGAATTAATGCCAGACAAGCAAATACTATTCAACCAAATGAAAGAAAAAATTCAAAAAACATATGAAAAATATGGATTTTTACCAATAGATACACCAGTAATAGAATCTTCAAAAGTACTACTTGCAAAAGCTGGTGGAGAAACAGAAAAACAAGTATACTCATTTACAAAAGGGGACAGTGAATTAACATTAAGATTTGACTTAACAGTTCCACTTGCAAAATATGTAGCTGAATATCAAGGGCAACTTAGTTTCCCATTTAGAAGATATCAAATTGGAAAGGTATATAGAGGAGAACGTGCACAAAGAGGAAGATACAGAGAATTTTACCAATGTGATATAGATATAATTGGAGATGGAGAACTAAGCATAATAAATGATGCTGAAATTCCAAGCATTATTTATGATGTATTTAATGAATTAGATTTAGGAAAATTTACAATAAGAATTAATAATAGAAAAATATTAAATGGAATATTTGAATACATAAATGCAAAAGAAATCAGCCAGGACATAATGAGAGTTATCGAAAAAATAGAAAAAATTGGAGAAGATAAGGTAAAAGAAGAATTAGAAGAATTAAACCTATCAAAAGAAAATGCTGAATT
>JBJFFF010000050.1:0-3108 GCA_051891455.1 Clostridia bacterium
TTCAAGTTCTACCTTCTCTAGCAAAGTCATAAGTATATGAAGAATTACTAAACGATATGCAAGGCTCTTTCAAACACAAATTTGCCAAAAAACCAGAAGTAATTGAAGGAAATATGAAGGCACTAGAAATGGCTTTAAAATCTATAGAAAAGATATAAAAATAGAACTTAATATAGAAAGAAGTGTGAAGTGAGAGGTGTAAAGTGGGAAATAAAAATCCCACCTCCAACTTCCCACCGCCCACATCAAAAAAAGAAAGGAGAATAAAAAATGCATGAAAAAATAAACAGTAACACCCCTATGGAAGAAATGACAATAGGTGGAAACATATATAATGCAGGAAATGCAAGAGAATTTAAAACAGGAGACTGGAGAAGTGTGAGACCTGTATATTTAACAGAAAAATGTAAACAATGTGGAATGTGCTTCCCGGTTTGTCCAGATGATGCAATTCCAGTAAGTAAAGAACAAAAAAGAGAAGATTTTAATTATGATTATTGCAAAGGATGCGGAGTGTGTGCAAAGGTTTGCCCATTCGGTGCTATCGCAATGGAATAAATAATTAGATTTTAGAAAAATAAAAAAATAAGAAGTTTGAGGTGAGAGGTGCGAAATGAGAGGTGCGAATAATAGGGTAAGCCTTCGAAGAAATTACTATAAGAGCACACTTCTCACATCCCATTTCACACTTCTATTTTATAAATTGATAATATTAGATACAAATTAGAAAGGAAGAAAAAATATGAGTATTAGAGAACGTTTAAGTGGTAATGAAGCTGCAGCAATTGCAATGAAACAAATAAATCCAGATGTAGTTGCAGCATTTCCAATAACACCATCAACAGAGATACCACAATATTTTTCAACATTTGTAAGTAATGGTGAAGTTGATACAGAATTTGTTGCAGTAGAAAGTGAACACAGTGCAATGTCTGCATGTATAGGAGCAGAAGCTGCTGGAGGAAGAGCAATGACAGCAACATCTGCAAATGGATTATCTTTAATGTGGGAAATGATTTATATTGCATCAAGCTTAAGACTACCAATAGTAATGTCACTTGTAAATCGTGCAGTATCAGGTCCGTTAAATATACATAATGACCATTCAGATGCAATGGGAGTAAGAGATAGCGGATGGATTATGCTATTTTCAGAAAATAACCAAGAAGCATATGATAATTTACTTATGGCACATAGGATTGCCGAGCATAAAGATGTACAACTTCCATTAATGGTTTGCCAAGATGGATTTATTACATCACATTCTATAGAAAATATAGAATTAGAACCAGATGATTTGGTAAAAAAATTTGTAGGAGAATATAAACCTGAACACTATTTGCTAAATCATAAAGAACCAATAGCAGTTGGACCATTAGACTTACAAAGTTATTTATTTGAACATAAAGCACAGCAAGCAGAGGCAATGAGAAATGCAAAAAAAGTAATAAAAGAAGTTTCAAAAGAATTTGAAAACTTAACAGGAAGAAAATATAGCTTTTTTGAAGAATATAAAACAGAAGATGCAGATATTGTAATTGTTGCAATGAACTCTACTGCAGGAACTGCAAAATTTACTGCAGATAAATTAAGAAAGCAAGGTATAAAAGCAGGAGTTTTGAAGGTTAGAGTATTTAGACCATTCCCAGGAGAAGAAATTGCAAAAGCTTTAGTAAATGCAAAGGCAGTAGCAGTACTTGATAAAGCAGATGGATTAAATGCAGTAGGTGGACCATTATTTACAGATATTACATCAGCAATGCAAGTAAATAAAGTATCAGTCCCAACAGTAAATTATATTTATGGAATAGGTGGAAGAGATACAAAGGCATCTGACATAGAAAGTGTATATACTGATTTACAAGAAATTGTAAAAACAGGAAGTATTGATAACCCTTATAGATACCTAGGGTTAAGAAAATAATATAAATAGAAGTGTGAAGTGCGAAGTGCGAAGTGCGAAGTGTGAAAATAGAGAGAGTCTGCGAAGTCTATTCCTAAAAGCACACTTCCAACATCCCACTTCCCACCTCAAAATAAGAGGAGGAAATTTAAAATGGCATATAATTTAAAAGAAGTAGTTGCAAACAAACCATCAAGATTCACATCTGGTCATAGAATGTGTGCTGGATGTGGAGCTCCTGTAGTGGGAAGAATGGTACTTAGAGCTTTAAAACCAGAAGACCATGCAGTAATTTGTACAGCAACAGGATGTATGGAGGTTTCAACTTTTATATATCCATATACAGCATGGACAGATTCTTTTATACACACAGCTTTTGAATGTGCAGGAGCAACATTATCAGGAGCAGAGGCTATGTATAAAGCACTAAAAAGAAAAAATAAATTAGAAGGAAAAGACACTAAATTTATAGCATTTGGAGGAGACGGAGGAACATATGATATAGGACTTCAAAGCTTGTCTGGTGCAATGGAAAGAGGACATGACATGGTTTATGTTTGCTATGATAATGGAGCATACATGAATACAGGTATTCAACGTTCATCTGCAACACCAAGATTTGCAGACACAACAACAAGCCCAGCAGGAACAGTTGTACCAGGGAAAATGCAATCAAGGAAAGATTTAACACAAATTATGGTATCTCACCATTTACCATATGTAGCACAAACAATTGCTGTAAACAACTTAAAAGATTTATATGAAAAATCTGAAAAAGCAATATACACAGAAGGACCATGTTTCCTAAATGTTTTAGCACCATGCCCAAGAGGATGGGGATATAATACAGAAGACCTAATGCAAATAAATAAACTTGCAGTAGAAACATGTTATTGGCCACTATATGAAGTAATAGATGGAAGATATGTAGTAAACTATAAACCAAAAAATAAACTACCAATAGAAGAATTCTTAAGACCACAAAAACGTTTTAAACACATGTTTAAACCAGGAAACGAATGGATGATAGAAGAATTCCAAAAAGAAGTAGATAAACGTTGGGAAGAATTATTAAATCTAGAAGAAATAACAAACAAATTGTAATTTGTATGGATGAATTTGTTGCAAATAATGTGTAGGGGCACCTGCCCACAGGTGCCCTTATTATTATACATTCTGGGCACCTGTGGGCAGGTGCCCCTACA
>JBJFFF010000051.1:0-3097 GCA_051891455.1 Clostridia bacterium
TGTTAATATTGTGATGTACGATGCAATCACCATGAACAGTTACATCAAAGCCATCGAAATTGCCATCGATGATGAGATTGCCGCCAACAGTTACATTACTGTTGGAAATACTGACTCCTACGATGCAATCACCGCAAACAGATATATCATAGCAGTCAACAATGCTATCCACGATGCAATCACCGTCAATAGATACATCGTAGCAGTCAACAGCACCTTGGGCATAGAAATTGCCGGGAATTTTCAAGGCTGTCGTGGTGAGCAAAGGTTGAAGGCAGAACACATCGAACTCTTCAGGAAGCGTATGCTTCCAACTCTCACGTATTGCCTCGCGTTCCTCTTCGGTCATTTCAGACCAAGGCTTTTTCTGGGTTAACGGTTCATTTTGCCGTTCCAGTTCCATAGGAATACCTCCAAAATATAAAATTTTTCCCCTTCCGAGAAAGTGGTAATATTATATCATAGGTCGACATAATTTGCAATAATTTTCATAAAAACCTCCAACCAACCCCTTGAATATATTTAAAATTTATTATAAAATACACTAATGGCTATAAAAATAAATGAAAGGGGATTGACAAAACATGATTAAAACACTTGCAAAATCGATTAGAGAATATAAAAAGCAAACAATTCTTACACCAATATTTGTTGCATTAGAAGTAATAATGGAAATTTTAATTCCTTTTGTAATGGCAAAATTGGTGGATTATGGAATTTATGGCAATAATATGCCTATGATTTATAAATTAGGATTACTACTACTTTTATTAGTTGCATTTTCATTAATATTTGGAGTACTTGCTGGAAAATTTGCAGCAACTGCTTCAACAGGATTTGCTAAAAATTTAAGGCATGATATGTATTATAAAGTACAAGACTATTCATTTGAAAATATAGACAAATTTTCAACAGCAAGTATTATAACAAGAATGACAACAGATGTAACACATGTTCAGCAAGCATACCAAATGCTTACAAGGATTACGTTTAGAGCACCACTAACGCTAATTTTTGCATTTATAATGTCATTTGCAATAAATGCTAAATTATCTTTAATATTTCTAGCATTAGCACCAGTGCTGGCTATTGGACTATATTTTATAGCAACACATGCATATCCAATATTTGAAAAAGTATTTAAAACATATGACAAATTAAATAATGTAGTACAAGAAAATGTAAGGGGCATTAGAGTAGTAAAATCTTATGTTTTGGAGGAGGAAGAAAAAGAAAAATTTGGAGAAGTTTCTCAAAGCATATATAATAATTTTTCTAAGGCGGAGAAAATAATTGCATACAATTCTCCATTAATGCAATTAGTATCATATGCAGGATTACTTTTAATTTCATGGGTTGGTGCAAAATTAATAGTTAACACAGGAACATTAACTACTGGAGAGTTAATGAGTTTAATTACATATGCTATGCAAATTCTTATGAGCCTAATGATGATTTCTGTTGTATTAGTAATGCTTACAATATCTATAGCATCAGCAGAAAGAATTGTAGAAATATTAAAAGAAGAGCAAGCGCTTAAAAATAAAGAAAATCCAATAAAAGAAGTAAAAGATGGCAGCGTAGAATTTGAAAACGTAAACTTTAGTTATGTAGGAGATAAAGATAAAACTTGCTTAAAAGATATTAATCTTAAAATTAACTCAGGTGAAACAATAGGAATTATTGGAGGTACAGGAAGTTCTAAAACTACACTTATTCAGCTTATACCAAGATTATATGATACAACAACAGGAACAGTTAAAGTTGGTGGAATAGATGTAAGAAATTACGATATAGAAACATTAAGAAATGAAGTAGCAATAGTTCTTCAAAAAAATGTATTATTTTCTGGAACTATAAAAGAAAATTTGCGTTGGGGAAATAAGGAAGCAACAGATGAGGATATGGTAAGAGTATGTAAATTAGCGCAGGCAGATGGATTTATAAATGAATTCCCTAAGAAATATGATACATATATAGAACAAGGTGGAACTAACGTATCTGGTGGGCAAAAGCAACGTTTATGTATTGCAAGAGCATTACTTAAAAAACCTAAAATATTAATTTTAGATGATTCAACAAGTGCAGTAGATACAAAAACTGATAAATTAATTAGAAAAGCTTTTAAAGAAGAAATTCCAAACACAACTAAAATAATTATTGCACAAAGAATAGATTCTGTAAAAGATGCAGATAAAATAATTGTTCTAGAAAATGGTAAAATAAATGGAATAGGAACACATGAAGAATTGATGGAGACAAACTATATATACAAAGAGGTATACACATCTCAAAGAAAAGGAGATGATGAGTAATGGATAAGCCAAAAATAAATAAGAATACATTGAAAAGATTATTAAAATATATAATTGCAGATTACAAGAAAACACTCATATTGGTAGTAATATGTATTATAATAAGTTCAATTGCAGGGGTTGCAGGTTCACTATTTGTAAAAATTTTAATAGATAATTATATCACGCCATTACTTGGAACAGAAAATCCAGTATTTACCGGACTTTTAAAAGTAATATTCATAATGGGCATAATATATTTAGTAGGTATTATTGCAAACTTTATATATAATAGAAAAATGATTAATATATCTCAAGGTGTACTAAAAAAGATAAGAAATGAAATGTTTTCTAAAATGCAACACTTACCAATAAAATATTTTGATACACACACACATGGTGAAATAATGAGTTATTATACAAATGATACTGATACATTAGAACAAATGATAGCTCAAAGCCTTCCAAACGTTGTATCTTCAGTAATTACAATTGTAGCAGTATTTTGTGCAATGGTATATTTAAATATTTATATGACAGTTTTAGTTATAGCAGTTGTAATATTAATGTTGTTTGTAGTATCAAAAGTAGGAGGAAATGCATCTGGATATTTTATAAAACAACAAGCATCAATTGCTAAAGAAAATGGATATATAGAAGAAATGATAAATGGGCAAAAAGTAGTAAAAGTATTTTGCCATGAAGAGGAAGCAAAAGCAGAATTTGATAAAATAAATGATGAATTATGTGAGGCATCAACAAAGGCTAATATATTCGCAAATATTTTAATGCCTATTATGGGA
>JBJFFF010000052.1:0-3094 GCA_051891455.1 Clostridia bacterium
AATATACAAAATAAAAGTTTAATATATATTTTTTCAATTTGCGAAATGTAGGGGTCGCCGTCCTCGGCGACCCGCAATTGAATATGTTACATATTTACGGGTCGCCCTTAAGTAGCGACCCCCTACAAATTCTAATTCTCATCTGTCTCCCCAATTAAATCATAATCTTTTATATCTGTTATTTCACATTTTGCCCATGTGCCTTCTTGGATTTGTTTTGTGTTTTTTACAAATACTACTCCATCTTCATTTGGTATGTCCATATAGGTTCTTCCTATGTAGTATTTATTATCAAAGGTTTTAGCTTCTATTAATACTTCATAAGTTTTTCCTAGTGTTTTTTGTAAGTTTTCTTTTGATGCTTTTTGAGCAATTTCCATTATTTTGTTATATCTTTTTTGTTTTGTTTTATAATGTATTTGTTCAGGAAGTCTTGCTGCTGGTGTTCCTTCTTCTTTTGAGTATGTAAATACTCCTAATATATCAAATTTTGCTTTTGATACAAAATTTTCTAAAGCTTGAAAATCCTCTTCTGTTTCTCCTGGGAAGCCTACTATAAGTGATGTTCTTAAAATTGCATCTGGTATTTCCTTTTTTATTTTTTCTATTAGATTCTCAATGTCTTTTCCTGTAGTTTTTCTGTTCATTCTTTTTAAAACTTTGTCCGATATATGTTGAATTGGAATATCAAAATATTTACATATGTTTTCATTGTTTTTTACTACTTTTATTAGTTCGTCTGTTATAGTTTCTGGGTATGCATATAAAAATCTTATCCATTTGAATTCTTTTATTTTTGCAAGTTCTGCTAGCAGTTCCGCAAATCTTGATTTTCCATATAAGTCTATTCCATATTTTGTTGTGTCTTGTGCAATTACTATTATTTCTTTATAACCTTCTTTTGCAAGTTTTTTGGCTTCTTCTATTATTTCTTCAAATGGTCTACTTATATATGGTCCTCTAATATTTGGTATTGCACAATATGTACATCTGTTGCTACATCCTTCTGCGATTTTTAAGTATGTGGTTGTTTTTCCTGTTGTTATTACTCTATCTAAATATTCCATTTTGTCATCAAGTTTTTCTTGTTTGTCTTCTATTAGAGTTTCTACTTTTTCCCAAAAGTCTTGATATTCATCTATACTTAAAAATAAGTCTACTTCTGGCAAGGCTTTTTGTAATTCTTTTTTATATCTTTGTACTAAGCATCCCATTACTACTAGGTATTTACAGCTTCCTTTTGCCTTATACTCTGCCATTTCTAGTATGGTGTTTATTGCTTCTTCTTTTGCAGATTCTATGAATCCACATGTATTGATTACTATTATTTCTGCTTCTTCTACATTGTTTACTATGTTATAGTTATTATTTTTAAATAGGCCTATTGCCATTTCTGTGTCTATTAAATTTTTTGTGCATCCTAATGATATAAATCCTACGTTCATTAATATTACCTCAATATTTCCGCCGCATCTCGTCGTGGTTTGATTTTTCTTTTTTCAGGCTCCTCTAAGTAATTCCTACTTTGGATTCTCCTAAAAAAAGAAAAATGAAACCACTGCGTGCGGCTATATTTTTACAAAAATAAATCATAATCTAAGCAGAAGTATCTTCATTATCATCCCAGTCGTTGTTACACATATTTTTTCTGGTCATTTCTAATAGATTTAGTTTTGTAAATCCTTCTATTTGGCATTTTGTTCTGTCTTTTTTTAGTTCTTCTTTTAGTAGTTTTTCAATTTCTTTTTTGTTTTCCTCTTCGTGCATATCTATATAATCAATTATTATTATTCCACCTATATCTCTAAGTCTTAATTGTTTTGCAATCTCAGTGGTTGCTTCTTTGTTTACTTGATATACAGTTTTTTCCACATTCTTTTTTCCTACGAATTTTCCTGTATTCACATCTATTGCTGTTAATGCTTCTGTTTTATCTATTGTTATAAATCCTCCAGATTTTAGCCAAATTTTTCTTTGATTCATATTTTCTATTTGACCTTTTAAGTCATATATTGTAAATAAGTCTTCATTTTCTCTTAATTCAATTTGTAATTCAAATTCTTGTAACATCTTAGAAAGTGTATTATATACTTCTTTATCATTAACTATTATTTTCCCTAAATTTCTATCTATAATATCTAGAATCGTTCTCCTTATTAATGCTTGATTATCATATAATAATTTTGGTGGATTACTTTTTGCCAAAGTATTTTGTATTTTTTGCCAATTACTTAATAGAGTTTCTAGGTCTTTTTCTAAATCTTTAGCTGTTTTATTTTCTGCTGCTGTTCTAACTATGGCTCCCATATTTTCTGGCAATATTTCTTCTACAATTTTTATTAGTCTTTGTTTTTCTTCCTCATTTTCTATTTTTTGTGATACTGTTATAAAGCTTGAATTTGGAAGAAAAGCTAAAAATCTACCTGGTAAATTTATGTGAGTAGATACTTTTGCTCCTTTTGTAAGTGTTCCGTCTTTTTTTATTTGTACAACAATATCTTGTCCAGATTTTAAAATGTCTGTTATGTTTTTATCTTCAAGGTTTATTTTATTTGTTTTTTCATCGACTTTTGGAAGCACATCTTTTAGTTTTATTAATGTGTTTTTTTCCTCTCCTATATCTATAAATGCAGATTGCATTCCTGATAATACGTTTTGTACTTTTCCTAAATATATGTTTCCTTCTAGTCTTTTTTGATTTTCGTGTTCTTCATGTTTTTCTAGTAAAATTCCGTTTTCAACTAGCATAATTGTTTTTACGTTTTCTTTTTTGTCTATTAATAGTTCTAACATTTGGTCTCCTTTATTGGTTATTACTTTTCTGATTTTTTCTCTTAAATCTAATTATAGCATTATTTTCGATGTGAGATGTGAGAGGTGTGAAGTGAGAATTTAGATTTTCTTCGAAGAAATAGCCAAAACATCTCACCTCTCACTTCCCACTTCTCACCTCCATTCTAATTATATTTATTCATAGCAACGTCAATTCCGTTTTTGATGATTTCTATTACTGCCTCTTTTGCTTTTTCTACGCCTTCACCGAAGTTTATCCGCTTCTTCTTTTGAAATTTTACCTATTACATAGTTTATTAAG
>JBJFFF010000053.1:0-3086 GCA_051891455.1 Clostridia bacterium
AAAGGCGTAAGCCTTGTTACAGCGCCGGTGGGAAGAAATGAGCGAATTAAAATATATAAACCCCCGACGAGATTGGGCGGAAAGATATAAGTAAAAGGAGCGAAAAAATATGATAACACCACTAGACATAGAAAATAAAAAATTTGCAAAACAAATGGTAAATGGATATAATGTAAACGAAGTAGACGACTTCTTAGACGAAGTTACAGCAGCATATGAAAAACTATACAAAGAAAATGCAGAACTAAAAGCAAATGCAGAAGAATTAAATAATGATGTTGGACAATATAAAAATATAGAAACAACAATTCAAAGTACGTTAGTAATGGCTCAAAAAACAGCAGACGAAATACAAGCAGTTGCAAAAAAACAAGCAGAACAAATAATAAAAGATGCAGAAACAAAATCAAAGCAATCAGTTGATGAGTTAAATTTGCAAATTACTATAAAGCAAAAAGAAATAGAAGAGTTAAAAAGACAATTTGATGTATATAAAGCAAAGATGGAATCATTATTGATATCGCAACTAGAATTAATAAAAGATATAAACAGTGAAGAATAAAATTTTCCACAAAGGCGGGTTCCAAACCCGCCTTTAAAAGTTACGGGAGGAATAATGACAATACTAGAAATCGCTAAAAAAATTGAAAACGCAGGAGGAAAGTTATACATAGTTGGAGGCGCGCTAAGAGATAAAATATTAGGCAAAGAAAATAAAGACGAAGACTATTGTATAACAGGTATAACTAAAGAAGAATTTATAAAAATTTTTCCAGAAGCAAAATTTAGAGGGAAATTTTTTGAAGTATTTGTATTAGAAAATAAAGAATTTGCAATGGCAAGAACAGAAGAAAAAACAGGAACAGGGCATAAAGAATTTACAGTAAGAACAAATAAAAATATAACCATTGAGGAAGACTTGAGAAGAAGAGATATAACAGTAAATGCAATAGCACAAGATGTACTAACAGGAAAAATAATAGATCCATATAATGGAACCCATGATTTAAAAGAAAAAAGAATAAAAGCAGTAAGCAGAGCTTTTGCAGAAGACCCACTTAGAGTATATAGAGTAGCAAGATTTGCAGCAGAATTAGAATTTGAAGTAGAAGAAAATACTTTAGAAATGATGAATTCTTTAAAAGACGAATTATTGAGTTTATCTAAAGAAAGAGTATTTGAGGAACTAAGAAAGGCTTTAAAAACAAATAAACCATCAATATTTTTTGAAGTTTTAAAAAAAGCAAATGTTTTAGATATACATTTTAAAGAAATATACGATTTAATAGGTGCTGAGCAACCAGAAAAATATCATCCAGAAGGAGATAGCTATAATCATACTATGATAGCATTGGACAACTCGGCAAAAATTACCAAAGATGAAAAAGTAAGATTCGCGTGTTTGGTGCATGATTTAGGCAAAGGAAGAACACCAAAAGAAATGTATCCACATCACTATGGGCATGAAGCAAGAGGAATAGAACCATTACGAGAACTTTCAAAAAGAGTGGGACTACCCAAAGAGTGGAAAGAATGTGGAATGACTGCAATAAAAGAACACATGAGAGGCCGGAGTATTCTATAAAATGACAATTCCAAAGCAAGTATCTTTTTTAGAACGAGTAAGCAAAAGTAAGCTAGGATTAGAAGGCTTACAAAAAGTAGTGTATTCAGATAGAGCAAGACATGGAGAAGAAAACATAGAAAATGAAGAATACAATTTTGCAAAATTAGGAAACAAAATGTTACAAGAAATAGACGGAGAATATATAAAGAAAAAATACAACATAAAACCAGGAAAAGAATTTGGACAAAAACTACATGAAGAACGAATAAAGTGGCTGAAAAATTAAAACAAACAATAAAATTGTCGAACCTGTAGGGGTCGCCGTCCTCGGCGACCCGCACATCGAAGGCTAGCCCCAATATAAAAATGTAGGGGCGGACGTCTCTGTCCGCCCTAAAAAAGGAGGAAACCCAATGAAAATAAATCCAAAATCAGAAAAAGGCGCAATTACACTAATAGTATTGGTAGCAATGCTATTTTTAACAATAATATTAATGAGTATGTATATAAGGATAGCAAACAAAGCTCGGAACATCAGCAGAAACAACAAAACAAATAGAAGAAAGATATAATAACATAGGGGAAGCAGAAGATATATATAATAGTTACTTTGCAAACACAGATGTAATACCAATATATACAAGAGCACAACTAGAAAAAATAGGTTCAGAAGAACAAGTAACAATAAATGGCAAAATATATATTTTTTCATCTGCTGCATATTATACATTACAAAATGATTTAGATTTAGGTGGATACTATGATGAAACTACAGGCACTTGGAAAGTAGCAACAGGAGACGAATGGACACCAATTACAAATGACTTTACAGGAACGCTAGATGGTTTAGGGCATACAATAAGTGGAATTTATATAAATAAACCGGAAGAATCAAATCAAGGTATATTTGGAACATTAAAAGGAACAGTAAAAAACTTAAGCATAGCAGAAAGCTATATAAAAGCAAAAAATTATGTTGGTTCTATAGCAGGAAAAAATGAAGGAACAATAGAAAACTGTTATAATACAGCCTCAATAATAGGAGAAACAAATGTAACAGGAGGATATTTTAAATCAATAACAACAGGGACACAAATAGAGGTATGGAGTGATGACGTTTTAGACGAAATTGCATATTTTGTAAGTGGAAGTTATACTGCAACAGCACCAAAAGGATTTAAAGTATCGAAAAATGTGTTGGAACAAACAATAGAAGAAGGGATGGTAATACAAGACGCAAATGGAAATGAATTTGTATGGGTGCCAGTAGCAGAGGATTTAGGAAATTCGTATTCTAATGGAAGTTATAGTGAACCAAAAGAATTGACAAGTAACTATAGTAATAGTAATGCTGCATATGATAGCCAAGCCACATTAGATTACCTATATGGAGCAAATTACTATAACTATGAAGAAGATTTTAAATATGCGGATGAATATGCAGAAATGGTAAGATGTGTAAATGCAAATCATGGATTTTATATAGGAAGATATGAAACAACAATAGATGATGATGGAA
>JBJFFF010000054.1:0-3069 GCA_051891455.1 Clostridia bacterium
CTACTAATCTGTGAACATCTGCTATATGAAGTCCTGTTGTAGGTTCATCTAAAATATATAACGTTTTTCCTGTTGGTCTTTTTGAAAGTTCTGTTGCAAGTTTTACTCTTTGTGCTTCTCCACCAGAAAGGGTTGTAGATGGTTGCCCAAGTTTTATATATCCAAGTCCTACATCATATAGTGTTTGGATTTTTTGTTTTATTTTTGGCACATTTGTAAAAAATTCTAATGCTTCTTCTACTGTCATATCTAATACATCTGCAATGCTTTTTCCTTTATATTTTACCTCCAAAGTTTCTTTATTATATCTTGTTCCTTTACATACTTCACATGGCACATATATGTCTGACAAGAAATGCATTTCTATTTTTAATATTCCATCACCTTGGCAATGTTCACATCTACCGCCAGAAACATTAAAGCTAAATCTTCCTTTTGAGTATCCTCTTAGTTTTGCTTCATTTGTTTCTGCAAATAGGTCTCTAATATTATCAAATACTCCTGTATATGTTGCAGGGTTTGACCTTGGTGTTCTTCCTATTGGAGATTGGTCTATATTTATTATTTTATCAATATTTTCTATTCCTACTATTTCTTTACATTTTCCTGGCTTTTCACTTGCCCTATATAAATCTCTTGCAAGTGTTTTATATAATATTTCATTTACTAATGTACTTTTTCCTGAGCCAGATACACCTGTAACACATGTAAATACTCCAAGTGGGAATTTTACATCTATATTTTTTAAGTTATTCTCACAAGCACCCTTTACTTCAATTGATACTCTACTTGGTTTTCTTCTTGTTTTTGGTACTTTTATTTGCTTTCTTCCACTTAAATAATTTCCTGTTTCTGATTCTGTAATCTTCTTTATTTCTTCAACAGTTCCTTGTGCTACAACTTTTCCCCCATGAACCCCTGCTCCTGGTCCAATATCTACAATTTGGTCTGCTGCATACATTGTATCTTCATCATGCTCTACAACTATTACTGTGTTTCCTAAGTCTCTTAGTTTCCTTAATGTTTCAATTAACTTGTTATTATCTCTTTGATGAAGCCCAATACTTGGTTCATCTAAAATATACATTACACCAGTTAATCCAGAACCAATTTGAGTTGCAAGCCTTATTCTTTGGGCTTCTCCACCAGATAACGTTCCTGCACTTCTAGATAATGTTATATATTCAAGTCCTACATCCATTAAGAATTGTAATCTTAATTTTATTTCTCTAATTATTTGTTCTGATATCATTTTTTCTGTTTGGTTTAGCTTCAAATCACTAATAAATTCTTTTATTTTATTAATTGGCATATCTGTAAGTTCTTTTATATTTTTGCCACCAACTGTAACCGCCAAACTTTCTTTTTTTAGTCTTGCTCCATGGCAAGTGTCACAATGGCTATAACTCATATACATTTCATAGAAATTTCTCATGCCATTAGATTTTGTTTCTCTATATCTTCTTTCTAATGTTGGAATTACGCCTTCAAATGGAGCTGTAAATTTTCTTGTTCCTGCAGCTGAAGTGTATTCGAAATCTATAGTTTCTTCTCCTGTTCCATACATTATTTTGTCTAAAAATTCTCTAGGCAATTTTTTTATTGGTTTTGATATATCAACGCCATATTTTTTAGCAATACTTTCAAAATACATCTTAGCCATAGTATCGCCTTTTTTCATATTGCTTGCACCAAAAGCCTTTACTCCATCATATAAAGTTTTATTTTTATCTGGCAAAATCAAGTCTTCATCTATTTTCATTAAATATCCAATTCCCAAGCAGTCTGGGCAGGCTCCAAATGGGTTATTAAATGAAAACATTCTTGGTGTTAATTCTTCAATGCTAATATTACAATCTGGGCAGGCATAGTTTTGGCTAAATAGCATTTCTTCTTTACCATGTACATCTATTAATACTAAATTGTTTGCATATTTTAAAGCAGTTTCTACAGATTCAGATAGTCTACTTCTTATCTCTGGTTTAACTACTAATCTATCTACTATTAAATCTATATTATGTTTTTTCTTTCTATCTATTTCAATGTCATCTGTAATTTCATAAGTTGTACCATCCACTCTTACCCTTACAAAGCCTTCTTTACTAAAACCTTCTAGTAATTTTACATACTCACCTTTTTTACCTCTAATTACTGGGGCAAGTACCTGTATTTTTGTTCCTTCTTCTAGGCTTAGAACTTTATCTACTATTTGGTCTAAGCTTTGTTTCTCTATTTTTTTACCACAGTTTGGGCAATGTGGCACACCTATTCTTGCATATAACAAACGAATATAGTCATATATTTCTGTAACTGTTCCAACTGTAGAGCGTGGATTTTTTGATGTTGTTTTTTGGTCTATTGATATTGCTGGTGAAAGCCCTTCTATTGATTCTACATCTGGCTTGTCCATTATTCCTAGGAATTGACGTGCATAAGAAGAAAGGCTTTCTACATATCTTCTCTGGCCTTCTGCATATAAAGTATCAAAAGCAAGTGATGATTTTCCAGAGCCAGAAAGCCCTGTTACTACTACTAATTTATTTTTTGGTATTGTTAAGCTTACATTTTTTAAATTGTGTACATTTGCATTTTTTATAATAATATTATCGTTCATTTTGATCTCCTTATAATATATTCATTGAAAAAGTCATCCATTGGATGACTTTTTAGGAGCTAATCTCCATTGAGTGTGGCTTCTTCATAGGCAGTGGATTGTTTATCCATCATATCCCAGTCAGATCCTCGTTCTTCTGCATGCATTGCTATACCAGTCTCACACCGGTTTTCGCAATGCCAATAATCTATGAAGCCTTTTTCTTCTAGTTGTTTTTTTTGGCATTCAATGCAGTTTTTCATTTTGTTTACTCCTTTTAATGTTTGATTATTATATTTTACAATATTATTTATAAATTTTCAATAGTAAAATATTGATTTATGTTTACTTTATGTTGAATTTGTAGTATAATATTTTAGAATTTGTCATAGTACAGGTTCATAAAAAGTCTGCATTTTGTTTTTTACAGGAGGATTATTTATGCAACATTACGCGAGCCGTTCTGAAAAGCGCGA
>JBJFFF010000055.1:0-3056 GCA_051891455.1 Clostridia bacterium
TATTTTATTTAAATTAATTTAATTATTTTTTTATTTATTTTTAATTAAATTTATTTAATTTGTTTTTTTCTTTATATTTATAAAAGATAATAATTGTACCTTGTAGTATATTAAATAATACAATTATATTAAAATATTCGTTAATAGTGAAAAATGAATAGTTAATAGTGAATAGTACAAATGTGCTCTTTGTACATTTTTTAAAAACTACTCACTATTAACTATTCACTATTCATTATTCACTGCGACCAACAGGTCGCACATTTGGCGGAAAGGGTGGGATTCGAACCCACGGTAGATTATTCACCTACACCAATTTTCGAGACTGGCACCTTAAACCAACTCAGACACCTTTCCATATAAATGTTAAAATATAAAATATAATTCTAAAATTTTAAAAATTATTAATAGTGAAAAATAAATAGTTAATAGTGAATAGTACAAATGTGCTCTTTGTACATCTTTTAAAAACTACTCACTATTAACTATTCACTCTTCATTATTCACTGCGACTTACAAGTCGCACATTTGGCGCAGAAGGAGGGGTTCGAACCCTCGCGCCCCTTTCGAGACCTAATTGTTTAGCAAACAATCCCCTTCACCACTTGGGTACTTCTGCATATTTTCATGATAAAAATTAAAAGTGAAAAATATAAATATGTATTTTTTACATTTTATAACTCTTCACTATTTTTATTTTTTGGCGCAGAGGGTGGGATTCGAACCCACGGTACGCTACAAACGCACGCCAATTTTCAAGACTGGTGCCATAAACCAACTCGACCACCTCTGCATTTTTTAGCAATTTTGCTAACAACAGTATATATATTAGCACATTTCGGGCTTGCTTGTCAATAGCAAAATTTGGATTTTTGCATATTTAAATTTTTAATTTCTATATTTTATCGTATTAGCAAATTGTAGTTTGTAGATTTGTTTTTTAAACTGATAAAGACGTCCGCCAAATCTCGTCGGGGTTTGATTTTTCTTTTTTAGGCACCTCTAAGTAATCCCTACTCAGATTCTCCTAAAAAAGAAAAATGAACCCCCCTGCGTTTGGCTACTTTAAAAGCATGCAATTAATTTGTTTATATTAAACTAGCGCGAAGGGAACTTATATATTTTATAAGCGAATTTCCTCGGGGGGGACCGCCGTGGGCTGTTAAAGGCGTTAGCCTTGTTACAGCGCCGGTGGGAAGAAATGAGCGTTAAAATCATATAAGTCCCCTGGGAGCGGATTGCAAAAGATTTGCAAATTACAATTTTTCTTTTATTTTACAATTTCTAAAAGCCTTGCTAATTCTTCATTTGATGAATATTCAATTATTATTTTTCCTGCTCTTGGACCTGCATTTAGTTTAACTTTTGAACCAAAGAAGTTTCTAAAAGAATCTTCTATATCTCTATATAAAGCATTATATCTTGTTTGTTTTGCTTTTTTGGCAGTTTTTTCTCCTTTTGTTTGTTTTGCAATTATTTGTTTTTCTGCTTCTCTTACACTGTCTCCACTTTCTATCATATATTTTGCAGTTTCATATTGTTTATCTGGGTCTTCTATTCTAAGTAAAGCTCTGCAATGACCTTCTGTTAACTCTCCTTTTTTAGCTAATTCTATAACTCTTTCATCTAAATTTAATACCCTTATAGTATTTGCAATCCCACTTCTACTTATTCCCAATTTATCAGATAATTGTTGCTGTGTTAATTGATATTTTTCTAATAATTCTTTCATTGCTACTGCTTTTTCAATTGGGTTTAAATCTTCTCTTTGTATATTTTCTATTAAAGCAATTTCTTTATTTGTTTGTTCTGTATAAGCCCTTACAATTGCTGGGATTTCACTAATACCAGCCTTTTTAGCTGCTCTCCATCTTCTTTCTCCTGCTACTATTTTATAATGGTCATCTTCTTTAATTACAATTATTGGTTGTATTACTCCATATTCTTTAATAGATTCTGCTAGTTCGTCAATTTTCTCACTATCAAATTGTTGTCTTGGTTGATTTCTATTTGGTTCTACATCTATTAATTTTAAGCTTTGTATTACTTCTCCTTCTTGGATTTCTTCTTTTACAGGTTCTACATTATTTACTGAAAATAATGCATCTAATCCTTTTCCTAATCCTGTCATTTTTGCCATTTTTGTTTCCCCCTATTATTAATTTTTCTTGGTTCTTATTACTTCACCAGCAAGTTTTTCATAACATCTTGCCCCTTTAGAAAGAGGTGCATATGTTGTTATAGGCATACCGTAGCTTGGTGCTTCACTTAATTTTACATTTCTTGGTATTACTGTTTTGTACACATTATCTTTAAAGTATTTTTTAACTTCACTTACAACTTGATTTGATAAATTTGTTCTTGCATCATTCATTGTAAGCACAACACCTTCAATATACAAATCTTTATTTAGTTGTTGTTTTATTAAATTTACTGTATTCATAAGTTGTCCAACACCTTCTAATGCATAGTATTCGCATTGTATTGGTATTATTATTGAATCTGCGGCAGTAAGAGCATTTATTGTAAGTAAACCTAATGATGGAGGGCAATCGATTAAAATATAATCAAATTTATCTTTTATTAAATCTAATTTTGCCTTTAGTTTATTTTCTCTTGCCATCATCGGTACTAGTTCAACTTCTGCTCCTGCTAAATTAATGTTAGAAGGACAAACATATAGTTTTTTTATACTACTTTCTACTATTGTTTCTTCTAATTCTGTTTCATTAATTATAACATCATAAATCGATTTTTCTTGATTTTTGTTTACTCCAACTCCACTAGTTGCATTTCCTTGTGGGTCTTCGTCTATTAATAATACTTTTTTACCTTTTTTTGCTAGAGCCGCGCTTAAATTAACTGTTGTGGTTGTTTTTCCAACTCCACCTTTTTGATTAACTACTGCTATTACTTTTGCCAATTTTATCCCTCCTAAATTTAACATATTAATAATATAAAATTTTTTATAATATGTCAATAAAAAATAAATGTTTTTTTAATTTTATTGCGGTATTTTTGATAATTGTAGTTTGGAGGTGAGATGTGGGAGGTGG
>JBJFFF010000056.1:0-17004 GCA_051891455.1 Clostridia bacterium
ACACTTCATAGTGCAAAAGGGCTAGAATTTCCAGTTGTATTTTTAGTTGGGATGGAGGAAGGACTATTCCCAAGTTATAGGTCAATAGGAGAGGAAAAGGAATTACAAGAAGAAAGAAGACTTGCATATGTTGGAATAACAAGAGCTAAACAATATTTATATTTAACATGTGCAAAACAAAGAACAATATTTGGTTCAACAACATGTAACAAAATGTCTAGGTTTATAGAAGAAATCCCAAAAGAATTACTAGACGGAGACATTGACGTAAATGCTACTACTCGCCAATCATTTGAAGAAAATGATACAGGAATACAATGGAAATACGGTAAAAGTACTCCTACTTGGGGAAATATGTCTTACATCAGTGAAAGAAAGCAACAACCTACATATCAATTTAAAACAGCAGAAAGCTTCTTAAAAACAGTAGCAGCAAAACAAGATATAGATGTTGACTTATCAAAATACAAAATGGGACAAACAGTATTCCATAAAAAATTTGGTGAAGGTATAATAAACGACATAGAACAAGAAGAAAACGACCTAAAATTAGATATAATATTTGAAAAAGTAGGGCATAAACGCCTAATGGCAAAATATGCAAACTTGGAGATAAGGTAAACAATTTATTGCAAAATTCGTAGGAGTCGCAGTTAACTGCGACCATCAAAGGATGTATAGGCAACGTTCCTTTTTTTATATAAAATTTAAATTCACAATTAAAAAATGTCACAAAAAAGTAATAAACAAAAAAAAATTGCTAAACTTTAATTTCCGTAAATAATAAATCAAACATAGCAAAATAATAAGAAAAGCCCTCTATTGACTATAGATAAAAATAAAGCTAAAGTATAATTAGCTATTATATTTGTATATGGGGGAAATATGAAAAGAATAAAAAGTGGTAATTGCCCACAGATGCCAAACATGAGAGAAATAGTAATAACATTACTTATTTTAGTATGTGTAATTGTAGCCATAGGAGCCATAAAATTATATGCTATGGAAACAAGTGCAGAAGAAATCGCAGAAAGCGATACTTCTACTGTAGGTTTTACGGCAAATGATTTTTTAAAAACAGAAGGAACAAAAATTGTAAATCAAAATGGGAAAGAAATTGTTTTAAGAGGATATAACCTTGGACTTTGGCTTAGTAGAAGTTTTTGGGGATTACCTATAAGTATGCAATATAATTCATTTGATACAGAAAGATATTCTCCAGTTAATAGTATAGAAATAGACTATGAACTGTTTAGCAATTCAAACTTAACAAAAGAACAAGTAGCGGAATTAAATAATCTTTTTTATTCAAATCAGATAACAGAAGAAGATATACAAATTATTGCAGAGACTGGTGCAAATCTTGTTCGAGTACCTGTTGAATGGACTTTCTTTATGAGACCAGAATACGATGAAAATTATAGTGGAGACATTATAAACAAGGCTGATTACAATAATTATGGAGCACTTTCTTATGTAGACACAACTTTGGAAAATGCTAGTGATAAGGACAAAGAATTTCTTAATAAAAGATTAGAATACTTAGAGTGGATAGTTAAAGAATGTGGAGAAAGAAAAATATATGTGATTTTTGATTTACATATAGCACCAGGGGGTTTAAATACTGGAGGTTTTCGTGAAGCACCATTATTCTTTGAAAAAGGAGAAGCTGGGGAAGCAAGGAGAGCATGTGTATTAAGAATATGGAATTTAATAGCTGATAAATTTAAAAATAATCCAACTATTGCTGGATATGATATTATAAATGAGCCATCATGCTTTAATCAAGGACAGTCAGAAAAATATATTAATGTTATAGATTTTTATGATGAAGTATATAAAATGATTCGTGATATAGAAAAGGACTGTGAAAATAATCACATAATAATAATGGAAGGAAAAGTAAAAAGTTATAGTAATTCAAATGTTGAAATTAGCGATACACCAGATGATATGGGATTACCAATACCATCAGAGTACGGTTGGGAGAATGTAATGTACTCAAAACATGAGTATTTTAATAATTTTCGCAATGCAGAAGAAGATGAAGGAATGGATGAGGAGTGGCAAAACGATAATCCTAATATAGAGACTATGAAAGCAAGAATGAAAAAAAGTACAGAAGATACAGTTTATTTTGAAGGATATTATAATGTTCCAATCTGGATAGGGGAATTTAGTTGTCATGCATATTATAATGATAATGAAGGAAATGTAGTAGGAACTTTTCAAGATTCTGAGGGAAATAGGTTTACTCTTAATAAAGAATATACTGAATATATTTGGAATTATCAAATTCAACTATACGAAAAAAATAATATAAGTTATACTGCATGGACATATAAAGCATGTTGGGAAAATTACTTTGGACTTGTATATTATGGCAGACAAAATGGTATAAATAGAGTTAATCTAAAAGCCGCAACCTATGAAGAAATAGCAGAAATATTTGGAGGCAATTCACCAGATATTATGAATTATAATAAAAATTTCCATAATATTTTTAAAAAACAATTACAGATATTTAAAGGAGTAGATATATCTGCCAATGGAGATGGAAGCATAATAGCAACTTTATCAAATGATAAAACAACATTGATAATAACTGGAACGGGAAAAATGGCAGATTTTAGTAGTGTGGAAATTGAGGCATGTGAAACTTATCAATTCGATATAAAAACAGTACCACCATGGTATGAGTATAGAGAAAATATAACAACAGTAGAAATAAGTGATAATATAACGAACATAGGACAAGATGCATTCTTAAATTGTGCTAATTTACAAAATATAACGATACCTAATACAGTAAAAACAATAGGCGCATACGCATTTCATAATTGTAAAGGAATAGCAAGTATAAAAATATCTAATAGTGTAACTAATATTAATATGGGAGCATTTTATAAATGTGAAGGATTGAAATGGATAGAATTAGGAAATGGAGTATCATATATAGGGAAAGAAACTTTTAGTGGTTGTAGTAATTTAAATAATATATATGTATTTGCAAGTAATTTGAATTATGCAGCAGTAGATGGGGTTTTATATAATAAAGAGAAAACGAAAATTATAAAATATCCAGAAGGAAAAGAAAACGCAGAATATATAATTCCAAGTACGGTAACTAGTATAGAAGACAATGCATTTTCTAGAACTACTTTAACAAGTATAATAATTCCAAAAGATGTTATTGAGATTGGTAGTGATGTGTTTTCTGGAAGTAATGACGTAACAATTATATGCAAATCAGGAACAGCAATAGAAACTTATGCAATAGAAAATGAGATTCCATATGTTTTGGATAAGGGATTCCCACAAATAACATTTACACCAAATGGAGGAACTGAAACAGTAAAATCTGAAATTATAAAAATCACATTAGAAGACTTAGGCACAGGAACAATAACAGGAATAGATTATACAAATTTAAAATATTATTGGGGAGAAAGAAGTGAGGGAGTAAGTAAATCAGAAATAATTACACAGATTCCAGAAGGAGAAACGATAGAGACACCAACACAACAAGGAACATATTATTTATGGATATTAGCAAGAGACAAAGTTGGAAATGAAAAGATAGCAAGAAGTGAAGGATTTAGTATTGATGCAGTAGCTCCAACAGTTACAATAGAAAATTCAGGTGGTGGAATAGTAACAATAAAATCAAATGAAGAAATACAAGAAGTAGATGGTTGGGAGTTAGCAGAAGATAAATTGAAGTTAACTAAAATATACACAGAGCATAAAGAAGAAACAGTGATAATAAAAGACTTATTAGGAAATGAAACAGAAGTAAAAATAACAGTAGAACATGATATTCAAGCTCCAACATGTACAGAAAATGGAAAATGTAAGCTAGATGGATGCACTTATACTATAGAGGCGCTAGACCATACTGAGGTGATAGATGAAGCAGTAGCAGCAACATGCGAAACAGCAGGAAAAACGGAAGGAAAACACTGTTCAGTATGTAATAAAGTGTTGGTAGCTCAAACAACAATACCAGCACTAGGGCATAACTATGAAAGCGGAGTATGTACAAGATGTGGAGAAAAAGAGCCAAATGTAGAAGTAACATCAGAAAAATATGAAGTAGAAGAAACAAATATAAGTAAAATCCAGCCAAAAACAACGTTACAAGATTTAAGAGAAAATCTATCAACAAATGCAGAAGAAATAAAAGTATATACAAAAGATAAAGAAGAAGTATCGGAAACAGAAATACTAGGAACAGGAGCACAAATAGAATTAAAACTAGGAGATGAGACAAGAACATTTACATTAGTAATAAAAGGAGACATAAATGGAGATGGAGAAGTAAAAGTATCAGACATGACAATAATAAATAGATACAGACTACACAAAAGAACATTAGAAGGAGAATACTTACTTGCAGGAGATGTAACAGGAGATGGAGTAGTAGATATTAAAGATTTAGTAAAAATAAACAGATATAGACTTCATAAAATCGAGGAGCTATAGAATAAAAAATGTCATGAAAATGTAACAATTCATCTATTGATTTTAATGTAAATTTTTGAGAGAATATTATTATTATAAATTTATTTAGGAGGCCACAAATGAAAAAATATATAAAAATAACAGTAATATCATTAATAATAGCATTAGTAAGCATAGCAAATGTCTATGCAGCAGTTGAAACTGATGTAACAGCAACAGCAGATAAAACTGAGGTAAAAATAGGAGAGATGGTAATTGTTAGTTTATCAGCAAACTGTGAAGCGGGAATAGAAGGAATTGATGCTACTTTAGAATATGATGAAACTAAATTAGAATTACAAAATTTAAGTGTAGATGCAAAATTTAGTAATATGAGTGGAATTAATGATTCTACAGGAGAATACAAATTAACAGTAATATCGAATAGTGCAGATACATTAACATCAGAGACTTTTGCAAGATTAGAATTTAAAGTTTTAGACACTGCATTAGCAAATGAAGGACTAACCGTAAAATTATCGGAAATTGAAATTGGAGATTCTAATGATGAATGGACGACAATAGGTGATAAAGAAGTAACTATAACAGTAATAGAAGATGAAACAGACAACTCAGGAACAGGTAATAACAATCAAGAGGAAGATAATAATCCGGGAACAGGTGATAACAATCAAGACGAAGATAATAACAACTCGGAAACAGGTAATAACAATCAAGACGAAGATAATAACAACTCGGAAACAGGTGATAACAAACAAGAAGGAGATAATAAAAATCCAGAAACAGGTAACAACAATTCAGGAACAAACACTCAAGATAATACTCAAGCAAATAAAGAAATTGATTATGCAGGATTAGAAAAGTATTCTTTTGTGATAATTGCTATAATATCTTTGGTGGCTGTTATATCTTATAAAAAATATCAACAATATAAAAATGTATAATTCAAAAGGAATGGTTCAATAAAAAGAACCATTCTTTTTGTCTACGATAATAGTAGCAATATTAGTGAAATAAACAAAAATTGGTCTTTAACCCCTTCGTTATATAGAAAAATAATTAAGCAAATTAAGAGTATATCATCAAAATGAAGTTTTAAACCAAAAATTTCAAAGCAGTCGGAGTTAAAATCTAGTTCATGGCTAGGGAATAAACTATTTTGAAGCATTTTTATTATCACCACCCATAAAAGGAAAAACCTCCATAACTCTACTAATATTCATAAGCTGAATATATTGGTCAACTTTGCTTCTTCTGCTTTCCTTTAGATAAGGCTTTAAAGATTCTAAAAGATTAGAACGAGGATCATCTTTAATGTTCATTTTATCAATAATAGTTTTCATTTTCATAATAGTTTCAAAATCAATATTACCAAACCCAGAATTATTAGTATTTTGGGTATTATTATTAGAAGTATTCTCGGAATAATTATTATTTGTTTGCTCATTATTTGAAGAATTATCCCTAAGCATACTCATTAAATTATTAACCATTTCAGGAGAGATACTATCTTTATTTATATTAAATTTATCAAAAAGGTTAGATAAATCCTCATTCATTTAAAACCCGCCTTATAAAAAATTTTAAATATTAAATAATAAGCTGGAGGTGTGAAGTGGGAGGTGCGAAGTGGGAAATAAAGCAAAGCCTACGAAGCCCATCTATAAATGCTCACCTCACACCGCACACATCCCACATCCAAATTATTATTTACCAGTATTTTTATTAATTTCCCTAAAAATATCTTCTTTACTTTTAGACTGAAGAATTTGATTTGCCTTTGCAATACCAGCTTCTAAGTCTTTTTTATCCATTTTTGAAAGCATCTGCATAAGATGTGCCATATCCATATTATTCATATTATTATTCAAAAAAATCACTCCTCTAATAAATATATGAAAAAACATATAAAATATGTGAAAAATTAGATTTGCAAATTAAGAAAAATCTGTTATAATAACGTAGATTAATTTATTATGCTAGTTACTAATTGCTGGTAAAATTTAGGAGGTTTTAAAATGAAAGCACTGATTACAGGAGCATCATCGGGTATAGGAAGAGATATGGCGAAATACTTAGGGGAAAAAGGCTTTGACCTAATATTGGTAGCCAGAAATAAAGAAAGGTTGGAAGAAGTAAAATCTGGAGTAAAAACAAATGTAGAAATAATTACAATGGATTTAGCAACAGAAGAAAATTGCATTAAACTATATAATCAAGTGAAAGACGTAGATATACTAATAAATAATGCAGGATTTGGGACATTTGGAAAATTTACAGAAACAAATTTAGATACAGAATTAGAAATGATTCAAACAAATATAATTGCAGTGCACATATTAACAAAACTATTTTTAAAAGATATGGTAAAAAAAGATAAAGGATACATTTTAAATGTTTCGTCAATAGCAGGATTTTTACCAGGACCATTAATGGCAACATATTATTCTACTAAAGCTTATGTATTAAGGCTAACCCAGAGTTTGCAAGAAGAACTAAAAAAACAAGAATCAAATGTAAAAATAAGTGTATTATGCCCAGGACCAACAGCAACAGATTTTCTATCAAGAGCTGGTGTAACCTTTAAAGCAAAATCTGCATCTAGTGAATATGTTGCAGAATATGCCATAGATAAAATGCTATCAGGTAAAAAAATAATAGTGCCAACCTTAAAAATAAAATGTGCAAGATTATTATGTAAAATTGTACCAGGCACAATTTTAGCAAAAGTCGCATATATGATACAAAAAAAGAGAGAAAAATAGTAAAAAACCCTAATTTTTCAGCGAAAAACCTTGAAAAAGTTGACATAAGCTAGTATAATTATAATAATGGTGAAAATGTCATAAAAATGTAATTTTTTAAATAAAACCTTCGAAAGTATAGTTCCGTAGAACAATAAAATAACAAAAAAAAACATATATTGACAAAGATTAAAAATAGTTTTAATATGATATTAACTAAAAATAGGAGGAATAGATATGTTTAATACCTTAAATTCAACATTAAAGAAAGTAGTAGTAATATTTTTAATAATAACCTTAACCTATGCTAATTTACTCTTAATAGGAGAAAACATGGTAAGAGGTTTAATTTCATACGCTGTAGAAGAAGGAGAAGAACAACCTATGCTAGTAGCTGATCAATCCTTAGAGATGAATAAAGTGAGTGAAATAGATGGAGAACAAAAAAGAGTAATTCAGGTAGTAATTCAATCAGGAATTGAATCTGAAGAATATCCTATAAAAGAAACTACACTTACATTAAATACAAATATTATTGAAGGAACACTTGAAGATGTAAAAATTACTAGCATAACTAAAAATTCTTATACAAAAGGAACATGGGTACTAGAAAATGGAAAATTAAAAATATCTTTAGTAAATGAAAATGAAACGTTGGAAAGCAAAGCTAAAGGATTAGATATGCTTTTAGTAACATATGTATTCTCGAATTGTGAAATAGAAACAATAAAACAACCATTAGAAAAAGTTGAGTTAACACCGTATTCTGGAGAATTTTTAACAAAAGAATGCACAGAAGGAAACTTTGAATACATAAACATTGAGAAGGATTTACTATCGTTAGAGATAGGAAACGATGATATACATAAAACGAAAATAACAGATGGGCAAGTAGAATATATTGAATTTCTAAATTTAGATGTAAGCTATAGAAAAGATATTTCTAATATTACAATAGAAGATGCACAAAATATATTCTATAATACAGATGGACAAGTAAATAACGAGGCAATTCTACAATACAAAACAACAACAATAAGTAAACAAAATCTATTAGTCTTACTTGGAGAAGAGGGAAAATTAATAATAACTGACACTGCAACAAATAAAGTATTAGCAGAACTTACAAAAGAGACTATAGAAGCACAAGAAATAGATGCAAAAGTTGAACAAAAATTTACAGACGAGGAAACAAGTGAAGATGAGGGAAGAAGCAACGTAATAATAACAGAAGAAGCAGTAGTAATAGAATATATTGTAGATACTACAAAATTTAAATTGGAATTAATAAATATACAACCACAAAGTGAAAGCGAAATAGAATTTTCAGATATTTTTGTGGTAAATGAAAAAACTATTTTAAATATAAATAATGTAGATGACATAGATTATTTACAAGAAAGTGTAAAATATACACTTGATGAAAAAGAAAAATTAAGTGATAGTATAATTACATTTAAAGATACAACAACACGTGCAAGTTTAGATGTAGATAATACAGAATGGGTAGTTGGGCAAGCAAATACTGTAAAATATACAATAACATTAGATACGACAAGTGAAAAAACAGAATTATATGTAAACCCAATGTTCTTAATAGAACTACCATCAAGTGTAGAAAGAATAAACACAGCTAAAAGTCAATTTACAGTAAATAACGATAATAATGCATTTTATAGTAAACAAGTATTTGTAACAACAGTAATGGGGAGAAAATTTGTTGTAATAACTCTTAGAGGAATGCAATCAGAAGATACAGTTGCAAATGGTAATACTACTATAGATTTAATATTAGAATTAAATGTTACTCAAAGTGCAGATGAAAATCAAACAACAAAACTTTATTATCAAAATGGTACAGAGACAGCATATGAAAGTGGTAAGGGATTTGATACAGCAGAAGTAACAGTTTCTATGATTATGGAAAGTGAACCAAAGGATGAAATTCCAGAAGTAGTTCTACCTGGAGAAGGAGAAACAACTGATCCAGAGGAAAATGACAATATCTTATTATCATTAAAAAGTTTGACAAATAATATAATTAAACCACAAGAAGAATTTGGATATGATGTATTTATACAAAATTTTGGCAGTAAGGAAAAACAAAATTTAAATTTGATAAGTACTTTGCCAGATGGAATTTCAATTGTAAAAGTTTTAGATGATGAAGAAAATGAAGTAGAATATAATTTTGATGAATCATTAAGAACACTTACTATAAATATAGACAAAATAAGTGCAGCTGTTGAAGAAAAAGTACAAGATGAGGAAACAGGAGAAAATATAGTAAATTTAAATCCTGGAAATAAAACAATTAAAATTATAGTAAGAGCAGGAAATTTACCAGAAGAAACATATAGTAAAGAATTAAAATATTTTATGACTTTATTAGAAGGAGAAGATGTTTTAGCTACATCAGAAGAAGTAATAAATAATATATCAGATGTTTTCTTAAGTCTTGAAACAGAAAACTTACCAACAACAATAAAAGAATTAGAAGAATTTGTTTTAGGATTAAAAGTTACAAGTAAAGGTTTAGAGGATATAATAGCTACAAATATTGAACTAGATGTACCAGAAGAAATTTCTTTAATCAAATATACAACAACGATTTATGCAGATGATGGAGAAGAAGAAAGTGTATGCGAAGGAAGCTTATCTGGAAACCTTGAAATGAATAATTTAAACATGCATTCAGGAAAGACATATTACTTCCAAATAATGGGAAAGGTAAATGAAATAAAAGAAACAAAACAAATTACAATAAAAGGAATAGTTAATGGAGAAGAATTTTCTTGGACTACTGAACTTGTGAATATAACAGAAAACCCAGAAAAACCAACAGAGCCAATTGACCCAGAAAATCCTGACAATCCAGAAGAACCAACCAACCCAAGTACCCCAACTGAACCAGAAAAACCAAATGATTCAGAAAACCAAGGAGAAACAGAAAATAGAACAGAAGGGTTTGATTTGAGTTTAAAACAATACTTAACTAAAGTAACGGTAACAAATTCAAAAGGAACAACTACATATGAATATAAAGATACAAACTTTGCAAAAGTTGAAATACATTCAAAACAAATGAATGGAAGCAAAGTAACAATTGAATATAAAATTGTAGTAAAAAATGAAGGAACAATTTCTGGGTATGCAAGAAAAATAGTGGATTACATGTCAAAAGATTTAACATTTAATCCTGAATTAAATTCAGATTGGTACTTGGGAGATGACGGAAATATTTATTCAGTAAAATTAATAGATAAATTACTAAAACCGGGAGAAACAGCTGAAATTAATATAATATTAGAAAAACAAATGACAAATGAAAACGTAGGAACTATAACTAATTTAGTGGAAATATATGAGGCAACAAATGATGAAGGGGTAGAAGATGTAAATTCAATACCAGGAGATAAAATAGACGGACAAAACGATATAAGTAAGGTAGAGGTACTTATTGTTACAAGTACAGGTACAATTATTCTTTACACAACACTTGCAATAGCTATAATTGCAATAATAGGAATTGGTTTATATAAAATAAGAAAAGTATTAATAAATAGAGAAGGAGGTTGTTAGAATGAAAAAATTTATAAAAATATCATTGTTAATATTATTTATAATATTTATTTTAGGAATAACAACTTCTAATGCATGGACGGTAATACCTAATAATAGCAGTAGCGCAAAAGAATTTACAACTGAAAGTCAAGTGATTGATGGAAGAGAATTTTGTATACAAAAGCAGGCAATTAGATTTACAGATGCTGATTATGAGACTACTGAATGGCTACATTATCCAGAAGATAATAAAACAATTGGTTATGCTTTAGCTTATGCATATGCAGCAAAAGATGATATAAAAAGTACAGATGATAAAACATTAGATAATAGTGATGTGCAAAAAGCAATATGGATAATACTTGGACAAGATAAAGAAGAGAATGCTGTGAGTTATTTAGCTAAAGCTTACCAAACATACAAAGAAAATGAAAAGGATATAACAATAACAGAAGATCCTAGTGCAAAATTATTTTCACAAGGAGATAAGTTGGTATATGGACCATTTAAAATAACATATTCTTATGGTTATGCAAAATATGGTTCTTACTACGACCAATGGGGAGGATTTTCTTATGCATTATTCGATTCTAATAATGAAAATGCAAACAATGTATGTGACAAAGTAAAAATATGTACATTAACAGATGGTGAATATCAAGAAATAGATTCTTCACTTATAACAACTGATAATCAAGTTAAAGGGTACTATGAGGTTAATACAAACCAATATAATGGACAAGATCTTTATATTGTTACAACGAATAACAGAATCCCAAAAGTCTACTTAAGGGTAAGAAGCAACAAAGTAGAATATAGTGCTGCAGTTCATCAAAAAAAAGGACAGGTTTATAATAGTTCTGGTGGAATGAGCCTTTGTAGTTCATGCTTGGCTGGCACAAAAAAAATTGGTGATTCATATTGGAAAGCTGATAGCACAGAAGAAAAAGAAGTCGATAAATTAGGAGAAAATTCCATAGTTATTAATGGAAATGAGTTGACTGAGTATACGTATACGAAAGAGACAGTGACAGAGACAGCGACGTGGTATGAGAATGTTCCTTGCCTTTTTATGCCTGGACCAGGGGTAGATAAAAAAACTTGTAAATGGTGCCATCAAGTCGTTAGTGTAGAGGTGGCTGGTGGTATGTGCAGTAAGACTATTAAGAAGACAGGTACAATACAAAAAACTATATACAAACTTAAGACTACTAAGTATCATAAAGTTACTGGATGTGGTGCTTGGGTTGGTCCAAATAGTAAAGAGGGATATTACCAATGTGGAGTTGCATTTGGTGCTGGTTTCTGTTCTTCTCAAAAATTGGAAGAGGTTGATAGCATTACATCTTCAAAAGGATATGGAGATGAGTTGCTAATAGAAATTGAGCTATCGGATACTATTGAAATTACAAAAAAATGGAATGATTATGGTAACCAATATAATTTAAGACCAGAAGAACTGCATTTTGATGTGTATAGAAGTACAGATAAGCAAAATTGGGAAATACTTAAAGAGAATGAAGATTATTTTGTAACAATAGGAAGCAAAGAGCTAAATGAGTGGAAAATTCTTATTTCAGGTTTGATAGGGCTAGATGATAGTGGAAATGATTACTATTTTAAAGTAAAAGAAAAAGGAGTACCTTACTATGATCCAGACAGCCCAGATGGCTATTATGTTGAATATGAAGATGATTATCCAAAAATTACAATAAATAATTCACTAAAAAAAATAAATATTGGTGGATATGTATGGCTAGATGGTCAAACAGGCATAAAACCTGCTATTCCAAATAACGGAATAATGGATGATAGTGAAGTTAGAATGGAAAATATAGTAGTATATTTATACTATAGGAATCCAATAGATAAAACAATTACAAAGGTAGCTGAAACTGTAACTGATAAAAATGGACATTATGAATTTAAAGACAATGAAATAGGTTTTTACCATACAGAATTTTATTATGATGGTGTTCATTATGAAGATACTGTTAAAATAGAAAATGGAAGTTCAAAAGCATTTGAAAAAGATGAAATTAGAAACACATTTAATGGTCGTTTTGAAACTATTACATATAGAAAAGCAAAAGATGGAACAATCTTAAATTATAATTATGAGGATAGAAAATCTACATTAATAACAAATGAAGATGGAAAAACAACAATTAAAAAAGAATTCCAAATGACAGCAGAAACACCTTTAGAATTGATAAACACATCTACAGATAATCTTAACTTAGGTTTAGTAACAAGGGGAACAGACTTAGCGTTATCAACAGATGTATACGATGCAAAAGTAAAGATAAATGGACAAACAACAGACTACAAATATAATAAAGACGATAACAGCATAGAAATAGAAGCAACGCAGACTAGCGAACAAGTTACATACAACTTAAACCTATATACATCAGATTACAAATATAGGATAAGAGATTATGCAAACACACAAAATTTCCAAGAAAAAGACTACATAAATGAAGAAAATCCGGTTGGTTTAACAACAGGTGAAGATTTAAGTGTATATATAATATATGAATTAAATTTACAAAATCAAAGCACAAAAACAACAAAAGTAAATGAAGTAAAATACACATATGACGAAAAATATAACTATATAGGATTACAAGGAAATAGCTATTCTGTAGAAGATGTAGGAAATACTTTAACACTAAACTTAAATGGACTAGAACTAAAAGAAGGAGAAACAAAAACATTATATTTAATATTTGAAGTTAAGAAAACAGATAATGAAATAAACTTGGGAGAATATTTAAATAGAGCAGAAATAACATCATATTCAACTGACGAAGGTTTAATAGACTGTGACTCACAACCAGGAAATTTCATAAACAACAATGAAGTAGAAGACGACAGCGATACTGCAGGAGGACTAAAAATACTACTACAAGAAAATCAAACAAGAAAAATAACAGGAAAAGTATTTGACAAAGAAGGAAACAATGTAAACGACGTTATAGTACAATTAATAGAAGTAAAAGAGTATAATGGAAAAGTTTATGAATACATCTGGCAAGAAACTGTTTCTGGAGCAGGAAAGGGATTAAGACTAAATGTAGATGGAACAGCCCTTGAAGAGTACACATATACTTCAGAACAAGGACAATATGAATTTAATGGATTTATACCAGGTGATTATATTGTGAGGTTCATATATGGCGATGGGACAACATATGATATGACAGGCAATGTAATAAAATACAATGGTCAAGACTATAAATCAATGCCAGATCCAAATTATAATACAGAATGGTATAATACATCAACATATGTGGCAGGTGCATCAGTTGCAAGAGATAATGAAGCAAGAAGATTAGAGACAATGATTTACGGAGTAGAAGTAGATGCTTCAAAAGGTGTATTATTAAAACTATTAAATAATCTTACTGTAGATGATTTAAATGAAACAGAAAAGGAAATAATAATTGATACATATAATAAGTATTATGGAACAAGTATTACACACGTAACAAGCGATATTATAAATCAATTGTTAAAAGAACAAGTATTAAAAAATACTTGGATGTGTGCGGAAACATCAAAAATAAAAGTAGCAATAGACGCAGAAACTATAACAGATATTGGTTCTTCAACAACAGTAGATGGAAAAGCACAATCCTACGCAAATAATATTGAAAATATTAACTTAGGACTTGAATTAAGACCAGAAACAAAAATAGAACTAAAAAAATATATAACAGGAATGAAATTAGTAGCATCAAATGGTCAAACATTAGTAAATGCATATATTGATGTAAATGAATACTTTGACAATCAAGTAGACATTAGTAATAAAGTTCAAGGAATAAAGGATAATTTAACAATATTAAATACAATATGGCAATACGAAGTTGTGCCAACAGAGATAAATACAATAGTAGATGGAGCAAGCCTAGAATTTGAGTATACATTAGTTGTAAAAAATATAGGTGATACAGATTACTTAAGTGCAGAATTAGCAAATGAATATAACAATAATGATATAGAAACATATAAAAATATTTTGACAACTAAAGTGGCAGAAATGAAAAGCTATATAAGAAATGGCACATATAGAACACAGATAGGAAAATACGTAGGAAACAGGTACTATGATGGTCAAACAGCAGGCACAGGAAAAGTATTAACAGAAGTAACAAATATAAGAGACTATATAAATAATGATCTAACATTTGTTTTTGAATATAGTGGAAAGGTAGACCTAGATAATGATGCACCACGTACACACAGATTATTACGAGACGACTACAGTATGCAAAATGCAGAGATAAAAACAATATTAAAAACAACTGAAACAACAGGAAAAATGGATAATCTTGGTGATACAAGAAATGCTGTTATGTATAAAGTAAAACTAGGCAAAAACCCAATATCTTCAACAGGCAACCTAAACTTTGATAATTACATAGCAGAAGTAATGAGCTATACAAATGCAGCCGGAAGAAGAGCAATGACTGAGACACCAGGAAATGCTGAAATAGTAGATAGTGAATACCGAGAAGGAAAATCACATGAAATAGATGAAGCAGATACAGGAAGAATACAAATAGGAGTAGCAACAGGTAATGACCAAACAATAAATTATATTATAATAATAGCAGTAGCTGCAGGAATAGCATTAGTAGCAATTGGAGCTTATATAGTAAAAAAATATATTATAAAATAAAATAAAAAAATCGGAAAGAAATCTTTCCGATTTTTTTATTTTTTGTTTACAAATTTCTAAAAAGGATATATTATATATGTATAAAAATATGAGAAGGGAAGGTAAACAAATGACAGAAACTGAAAATTTAAAAAAATATTTATTTAACGAAAAAAAATGTGGTTGGGATTTAGTAAATAATGAACAAAAACAAGAAATCAATAAATTTAGTGAGGAATATATACATTATTTAAACAAATGTAAAACAGAAAGAGAAGCAGTAGATTTTACAAAAGAAATACTAGAAAAAAACAATTTCATAAACATACAAGAAAAAGTAGTATTACTTCCAGGAGATAAAGTATATTATATAAATCGTGGTAAAGCTATTTATGCTGCTGTAATTGGTGAAAAACCAATGGAAACAGGTTTAAACATCGTAGGAGCACATATAGATTCACCAAGACTAGACCTAAAACCAAATCCATTATATGAAGATACAGGTTTTGCATACTTAAAAACGCATTACTATGGTGGAATAAAAAAATATCAATGGACAGCAATACCACTTAGTATTCATGGTGTAATTGTAAAAACAACAGGAGAAAAAATAACAGTAAATATAGGAGAAGAAGAAGGAGACCCAATATTTACAATAACAGACTTACTTCCACATCTAGCACAAGACCAAATGGAGAAAAAACTAAAAGACGGAATAAATGGAGAAGACTTAAATCTATTAGTGGGAAGTATACCATTTGGAGATGAAAAAACATCTGAGAGAGTAAAATTTAATATCCTAAAACTTTTAAATGAAAAGTATGGAATAGTAGAAAAAGATTTAATAAGCTCAGAACTAGAACTAGTGCCAGCATTTAAAGCAAAATCATTAGGATTTGATAGAAGTATGGTAGCAGGATATGGCCAAGATGATAGAGTATGTGCTTATACTGCACTTAGAGGAATTTTAGATGTAGAAAGACCAAGAAAAACAGCAGTATGTATATTATCAGATAAAGAAGAAATAGGAAGTATGGGCAACACTGGAATGGAATCTCATGTATTTGATGCATTTGTAGCAGAACTACTAAATAAAACAAATAGTAATAGACCAAATCTTTTAGAAAAAGTATTTTGTAATTCAAGAATGTTATCATCAGATGTAGATGCAGGTTTAGACCCAATATATGCTTCTGTTTCAGAAAAAAATAATGCATCATATTTAGGTTATGGAATAGGACTAAACAAATACACGGGAGCAAGAGGAAAATCTGGAGCATCAGATGCAAATGCTGAATATGTGGCAGAAGTAAGATACATGTTAGAAGCAAAAGGAATCTCATATCAATTTGCAGAACTTGGAAGAGTAGATGTTGGAGGAGGAGGAACAATTGCATATATTCTAGCAAATAAAGGAATAGATGTAATCGACTGCGGAGTACCAGTACTTTCAATGCACTCTCCATATGAAGTAACAAGTAAATTCGATATATTTGAAGCATATAGAACATACAAAGCATTTATGGAATACAACAGACGAAGCTCCTGAACAATATAAATGGT
>JBJFFF010000057.1:0-3046 GCA_051891455.1 Clostridia bacterium
AATGCCCACCTCACACCGCACACATCCCACCTCTATTAAATTCACATATTATTTAACCCAATTTCTATTGCCTTTTCTATAATCTCTTTATCCTCAATACCATTATTTAATAAATCAAGCATCTCGCTAATAAAAATTCCCTTTAAATTATTTTGTGTAGCCAACTCTTCTAAATCATAATTTAATTTCGTTCTATTTTTTATTTTTAAAATATTTTTATTACTAATTAATTTTAATATTTTATTTTCTTCTATTTCAAAATTTCTTGTTCCCACTAGAATTAATTTACACATAACATTTTCTTCTATATAAATATTATTTATAAATTCAATTAACTCTTCCTCTGTATTTATATTTGTTATATCTATGTCTCTTTCTTCAAATATTCTTTCATCTAATTTTATGAAATTAATTTTTAAATTATTTTTTTCTAAATTAACATCTAAAATTCCATGTTCTCCTTGTTCATCAAACCCTAAAGAAACTGTTGAACCAGGATATACAATATTTTCATTAATTATTTGTCTTTTATGAATATGCCCCATTGCAACATAGTCAAACCCTACATTTTGTAGCTCTGCCTTTCCTATTGGATTATACAGATTATCTGCATTTTTACTTGCATCAATATCTCCATGAATAATTAATATATTTATTTTATTTTTATTTTTTATTTTAATATTTTCTACGTTAAAATTATTACAATAAAAATTATCAAAGCCAAATCCATAAATATCTACATCTTCAAATTCATAGCATTTTATTTCTGAATTGAAAATATAAACATTTTTATTCCATTCAAAATTATTGTAATATGCATTTTTTAAAATTGGGTCATGGTTTCCTGGTGCTATAAATATTTTTGTTTCCGGTATTGTTTTAAATAAATTATTTATATATTCTATTGTTGTTTTTTTTACGTAATTATGGTCATATAAGTCTCCAGATATAAATAAGTATGATATTTTTTCTTGTTTTATATAATTTATAGTTTTTTGGAAGACTTGTCTTTGTTCTAGTCTTCGTATGTCTCCTAAATTTTCTTTTTCTCCTAAAAATGAAAATGGAGTGTCGAAATGCATGTCTGCAATGTGTATAAATCTCATTTAATACTCTCCTCATATAAATCATTATTTACTATTTAATTGAAGTGGGATGTGCGAAGTGAGAAGTGAGTTTTAAGGTAATCCTTCGAAGTCTTTCCCTAAATTCACACCTCGCACTTCACACCTCACACTTCATACTTTCAATTTAACTTTTATACAAACTTCATGCTCTCTAATAATTCATTTCTTGTTATTACTGTGTTTATATGAATATTGGCTTGTTTTTTTATTTGTAGTTCTATTTTTTGGTCTAAAATATATAGTATTGTTTTGTTTATGTTTGTTTCTAGTAATTCATTTATATATTCTATGTCTGGAAGATTTCTGTCTTTACTTGTTCTATCTGCAATAAACAATATTTTAGAAAGCATGTCCATTTTTGGCAGACCTGTTGTATGTGCTCTAATTGCCATACACATGGTGTCGTCAAAATAAAAGTATTTTTTTACCATATCTGCACCAATTTTTGCATGTAATAAAGAAATATTTTTTCTTTCTGTTTCATCAACTTCAATATTATTTTCTTCGCAATATTTAATTTTTTCTTCATCTGTTAATTCTTTTGCTATATCATGTGATATTCCTACTTTTTTTGCAGTTTCAACATCAAGCCCAAATTTTCTAGCAAGCTCTTCGCACCTTTCCATTACACAAGTTGAATGATAATATCTTTTTTCTGATAATACGTTCTCTACCTTTTTTTGTATATCGTCCAAATTCATTTTCAAACCTTCCTTCAATATCTTTTATCCGATGTGTGATGTGAGAAGTGGGACTTTAAAGTAAAGCCTTCGAAGATTTACCCTAATTCACACTTCACACTTCGCACTTCACACCTCTAGTGCTAATTTAATCAGCTCATCTAATAATTCACTATATTTTAATCCAGAATATTCCCATAGTTTTGGATACATACTAATACTTGTAAATCCCGGCATTGTATTTATTTCATTAATATAGATTTTTTCCGTCTCTTTTTCTACAAAGAAATCTACTCTTGATAGTCCTTTACAATCTAATGCTTTATATGCTATTACTGCTAGATTTCTTATTTTATTAGATATTTCCTCCGAAATATTTACAGGTATTTGTGTTTTTGATTCTGCATTTTTATATTTTGCTTCATAACTGTAAAATTCATCTGCTGGCAAAATTTCCCCAATACACGAAGCTTGCGGGTTATCATTTCCTAATACTGCACATTCTATTTCTCGTGCATTTATATTTTCTTCTACTAATATTTTAGTGTCAAATTTTCCTGCATATTCTATGTATTCTTCTAATTCTTTTATATTATGTGCTTTATTAATTCCAACTGATGAACCTGAATTTGATGGTTTTACAAACATTGGAAATTCTATTTTTTCCTTTATTTTTTTGCATATTTCTTTTAATGGCAATTCTATTTCTTCGAAGTCCTCTAATACATATGTGTATCTATCTTTTTTCTTTTTTATATAAGCATATTTTGCTTGCAAAATACCTGCTTTTTCAAAAACTATTTTTGAATATACTTTATCCATACCTACTGCAGAGCCTAAAACTCCAACACCTACATATGGCACTTTTATCATTTCCAATAGGCCTTGAATTGTACCATCTTCTCCATATAGTCCATGTAGCACAGGAAATATCACATCAAAACTTTTTAAATATGTAAATATATTTTCTATTGTTTTTTCTTCTTTATCTAGCCATTTTCCTTCTTTAGTTATATAAATTTCTTGTATTTCATATTTGTTTTTATTTAGGTTCGATATAACAGATTTTGCAGAGGTTATGGACACCTCATGTTCTGTTGACATGCCTCCATAAATAATTCCTAATTTAATCATATTTTCCCCCTTGCAATCCGCCAAATCTCGTCGGAGTTATATATTTTATTTTTATCGCTGCCCCATCCAAGAAAATGTAATTCACTTCGTTCAAACATTTTCTAA
>JBJFFF010000058.1:0-3002 GCA_051891455.1 Clostridia bacterium
CCTGATTTTCTGCTTTTTCCGGTGCAAAGGCTTTGCGAGTGGTGAAATTCAATTTACAGTTATGAAGCTTTTTGCAATGTTCCTCTTGATAGCCTTTCACATTAACCTTTGGATCAACCTTTTCGAAGACGACTCCTCTGTATTCATTGAAAGATTAGGGTGTTCTATTTTGGTTGCATTCGTAGGCGCATGTGCATGTTGGTTATCGTTCGCAATTCTTTTTTAGCCAACTGTTCCCCCATTCAAGAATTTTGAATGGGGGATTTTTATACACTTATTTATAATAAAATTGGCTGTATTTGTTCTTTTTCTAAAGCATACTTAGTTGTATCAAAAATATATTTTGGCTCAAACGAAAGTGACCTTGGTTTTGTTATTGGATTATCTTGTCTAAATGGAACAAAAAATATATTTTTTCCATTTAGTAATTTTCCTATATTTTCTGCATTACCGTGCTAATCCATCTACTGTTGCAATTCCAAGTACTAAACTTTTATCACTTCGTAAAATTTTTCTTGCCATTTTAAGTACAGGCGTATCCATAATTCCAATTGCTAATTTTCCAATTGTATTTCCCGAACATGGACAAATCTCCATTATATCTATTTCATTAAAATCATTAAAATTTTCAACTTCTTCGTTTGTGTGTATTACTTTTTTTAATGTTATATCTTCTATTTTTTTGACAAAATCTTTAGCTTTTCCAAATTTACTGTCTACATTGTAGGAGTCAAAAGACATTACTGGAATTATTTGGGCTCCTTCTTTAGTGAGTCTTAAAATTTGGGGAATTGTTTTTTCAAATGCATATTGTGAACTTGTTAATCCAAATATTATTTTTTTATCTGCTAATAACATTAAAAAATCTCCCCCTTATAAATATATAATATGAATTTTTATATTTATAAGTGAGAGGTTTTTAGTCTTTTGAAAAAATTAAAATCAATATTCCTTCTTTTATTTTTATAATTGCTTCATCTGCTATTTGTTCATTACTTACTCCAATGCTTTCGCCTATTTTTAAAGTAGCATCTTGCAAACTATATTTAAAACCTTCTAAAGTTACTCCGTGTTACATCAGTTGTTAAAGGTATTAGTGAAACATACTTGTAGTTATTGTCTTTTTTTATTCTAGTGTTTTTATTTATTAGTGTTATTCTATTATTTTCATTTATAATCTGCACTTCTACACCTTTTTCTAGTGCTTCTTTTAAAACATGAATATTAGCTATAGTATGGTCAAGTCTTGTCCCTGTTGCTCCGGCAATTGTTATCTCTTTTGTTCCTTCTTCCATTGCCAGTTTTAGCGCCATATGTGTATCTGTAAAATCTTTTTCTGGTTTTAAATATGTAATAGGTATGTTTTTATATTCCTCTAAAATTTCTTTATTTACAGAATCAAAATCTCCTATTATATAGTCTGGTTTTACATTAAGTTTATTTAATATTTCCAATCCTCTATCTGCTGCTATTATTTTTTCAAATTTATTCTCTTTCAAAACATCTTGTAGAAACTCTTTATTTACATTTCCACCTGTAATTATTAATGCATTCATTTTTAATTTATTTTAATCAAAACAATAACTTGTAATTTGGAGGGGAGAGGTTCATGGCAAACGTTGTAGGGGGCGCCGTCCTCGGCGACCCGCAATAACGATTATTCATATTTACGGGTCGCCCAGGAGTGCGACCCCTACGATGTTCGTCAACAATATTTTCCCTACAAATTACAATTTCTATGTTTTAACTAACCTTTCTTTATAGATTATATTTTTCCCTTTTATTATAATGTGTATGTAATAACTCATGTGCCTTATGTCCGCCTATGTCTCCCAAATAGTTTTTATATATTTTTATAACTACTGGATTCTCATGCGATTTTCTTAAAGCACTTTCTTTGTCTATTGTATACAATGCTTCTGCTCTTAGTTTTCTTACATCTACATCCATTCTTTTTTTAGAGCTGACTATTGGTTGACCTCCACCCATTATACATCCTCCTGGGCAAGCCATTATTTCTACAAATTGATAATCTGCTCTTCCTTCTTTTATTTCATCTAACACTCTTCTTGCATTACCTAATCCATGTGCAACAACTACTTTTATTTCTTTTCCATCTATTGTAACACTTGCTTTTTTTATTCCTCTTGCTCCTCTAACGTCCATAAAGTCTATATCCTTTAATTCTCTTCCTGTTATTGCTTCATATGCTGTTCTAAGTGCTGCTTCCATTACTCCACCTGTTGTTCCAAATATTGCAGCTGCTCCTGTGGCCTCTCCCATTGGATTATCAAATTCTGTCTCTTCTAAATTTACAAAATCTATATTTGCTTGTTTTATCATTCTTGCAAGTTCACGAGTTGTAATTACTGCATCTACATTATCTAAGCCATCATTTTTCATTTCTTCTCTTGTTCTTTCAAACTTTTTAGCAACACATGGCATAACAGATACAACAAACATTTTCTTTGGATTTATTTTTTCTTGCTCTGCATAATAAGATTTTAATATTGCTCCAAACATTTGGTGTGGGGATTTACAACTTGATAAATTTCCAAGTAATTCCGGATAATTCATTTCTATAAATCTTACCCAGCCTGGGCTACATGATGTAATCATTGGAAGTGTTTCCCCATTTGTTACTCTTTCTACAAATTCATTTGCTTCTTCTACTATTGTAAAGTCAGCTCCTGTATTTGTATCAAAAACTTTATCAAATCCTAGTTTTCTTAAAGCTGTTACCATTTTTCCTTTTACATTTGTTCCAATTGGCATTCCAAATTCTTCTCCTAGTGCCACCCTCACTGATGGTGCAACTTGAACTACAACAAAAGTATCTTTGTCTCTTATTTTTCTCCAAACTCTTTGGGTGTCATCTTTTTCTTTTAATGCTCCAACTGGACAAGCGGCTATACATTGTCCACAAAAAGTGCAATTTACTTCATTTATACTTTTATCTCCTGTAGGTGCTATTCTAGATTCAAATCCTCTTCCCACAACAT
>JBJFFF010000059.1:0-2990 GCA_051891455.1 Clostridia bacterium
AAACAAAGAACTAATCAAATATCGAAGAGAAGATATAGGTTTTGTATTCCAATTCTATAATTTAGTACAGAATTTAACAGCATTAGAAAATGTAGAACTTGCAACACAAATTTGTAAGAATTCATTAAATCCTAAGGAGGTACTAGAAAAAGTAGGTTTAAGAGAAAGGATGAATAATTTTCCATCACAATTATCTGGTGGAGAACAGCAGAGGGTGGCAATAGCTAGAGCAATTGCTAAAAATCCTAAACTACTTCTTTGTGATGAGCCAACAGGAGCATTAGATTATAAAACAGGTAAACAAATATTAAAATTATTACAAGATACATCAAGAAAAGAAAATATGACAGTTGTAATTATTACACATAATCAAGCACTAACTCCAATGGCAGATAAGGTAATCAATTTTAAGAACGGAACAGCCTACAATATTACAAAAAATGAGAACCCTGTTTCAATTGATAATATAGAATGGTAAATGAAAGGAAGAAATAATGAAAAAAGCATTATTAAAAGACACTTTTAGAGAAATAAAAAATACAAAAAAAAGATTTATATCTATTTTATTAATGGCATTTTTAGGTGTTGGCTTTTTTGCAGGAATAAAAGCAACTAGCCCAGACATGCAAAAAACAATCGACAATTATTATGATGAAAACAATCTTTATGATATAGAAATAATTTCTACATTAGGGCTAACTGATGAAGATATAGAAAGCCTACAAAAAATAGAAGAAGTTGAAAAAGCTTGTGGAATATACAGCACAGATGTAGCAGTAGGGGTAAAGGGCAAAGAAATAATTTTAAAAGTATATAGTTTAGATGATAATATAAATAAAACAACATTAACCTCTGGTAGTATGCCAAGTAATTATGACGAATGCCTAGTAGAAGAAAGCTTTTTAAAAAGTAATAACCTACAAATAGGAGATTATATAGAATTAGATACTAAAACTGATGATGAGGTTTTTAACGAAAACAAAGTAAAAATAGTAGGAACAGTAAGTAGCCCGCTATATATTTCTAGAAGTAGAGGAAGCACCAAACTAGGAAGCGGAACAATTAATTATTATATGTATGTACCAAAAGAAAATATAGATAGTGAAATATATACTGAAATTTATATTACAGTAAAAGATGCGAATAAATTAAATACATGTTTAGATGAGTATAAAAACTATATTGAAAATGTTAAAGACAAGATAGAAGAAATAAAACAGGAAAGAGAACAAGCTCGTTATAATAGCTTAGTATCTGAGGCACAATCTAAAATAGATGAAGCAAAAGAGGAATTAAATACACAAAAACAGGATGCGGAAAAACAAATAAATGATGCAGAGCTAGAATTACAAAATGCAAAGAATGAAATAAATGCAGCAAAAAATAATTTATCAGCTCAGAAATTCACAACTAATAAACAAATAGAGGAAAATAGAGTGCAGCTAGAGGCACAAAAACAAAGCTTAGAACAAGCAAAACAAGAATACCAAGTTAAAGAAACAGAAGCCATAAACCAAATAAATAATTTGAATGCACAAATAGAAGCTTTAAAAACTGATGAAGTGGCAAATGGGGCACAAATTGAACAATTAGAGGCTTTAATATTACAAATACAAACTGAACTTCAAAATGGAAAAACAATGCTAGAACAATGGGAAATGCAAATTACAAATGGAGAAAAGGAATTAGAAATTGCTATTCAAACAGCAAATAATGAATTTGCAAATGCACAAAACAAAATAAATTCTGCTGAAACAGAATATAATGATGGAGTGGCAACATTAGAGGAAAAAAAGCAAGAATTAAACGAAAAAATAGCTGATGCTGAAAGAAAAATAGCTGATGCAGAAGAAGATATAAAATCAATAGAAACAGCAAAATGGTATATTTTAGATAGATATAGTAATTCTGGATTTAATAGTTTCGTACAAGATACCCAAAGCATAGCCAATATTGGTAAAGTGTTCCCAATAGTATTTTTTGTTATTGCAATACTAATTAGTTTAACATCGATGACAAGAATGGTAGAAGAGCAAAGAGGAGAAATTGGAGCACTAAAAACTTTAGGTTATACAGGGATTCAAATTGCAAATAAATATATAATATATGCATTACTTGCTTGTGTTATAGGTGGCACTATAGGTATGACAGTTGGCTTTATTTTAATACCTAAGGTAATATGGATAATGTATTGCTTAATGTATCAAGTCCCAAATTTTGTTGTAGAATTTAATATGTACTATGGTTCAATTGGACTATTTGTAATTATTGTCTGTGTATTAGGAGCAACTGTTTTCTCAATAAAAAAAGAAATAAAACAAATGCCAGCTGTACTTATGAGACCAAAAGCACCAAGCATAGGCAAAAGAGTCTTATTAGAGAGAGTAAAATTTATTTGGAACAGATTAAGTTTTATACAAAAAATTACAGTAAGAAATATGTTTAGGTATAAAAAAAGATTTTTACTAACAATAATAGGAATTTTAGGTTGTACCTCATTAATTCTTGCCGGATTTGGAATAAGGGATTCTATAACCAGTCTACTACCAGAACAATATGGAAATATTTTTAAATATGATATGATGATAACTACTAAAACTGATTTATCGGCTGAAGAACTGCAAGACTTTAAAGCTAATCTGGAAAATAGAGAAGAAGTAGAAAAAGTAGTAGAAACATATACAGCATCTTTGGAAATTTATAAAGAGGACAGCTATGAAAGCGCAAATTTAGTGGTAGCAAACAATACGGAAGGTTTTTATGATGTAATAGAATTGAAGGATAAAAAAACAAAAGAAAGATTACAATTAAATAATAACGAAATTATAATAACAGATAAATTATCTGAATTAATAGATGTAGAAATAGGGGATACAGTAACATTAAGAAATAGTGATAATGAAGAAGTTAGTGCAACAATAGGTGCAATTGCTAAGAATAATATACATCACTATATTTACATGACTAAAGATTTATATAATAATTTATAT
>JBJFFF010000060.1:0-2990 GCA_051891455.1 Clostridia bacterium
ACTCCTCTTTCTTCAACACCATGTGCTCCTTTTTCTTTCCTAAAACATGGAGAATAAGAAGTCATAGTATAAGGAAGACATTCTTTTTTCAAAATTTGACCCTTAAATTTACCAATCATAGAATGCTCGCTTGTACCAATTAAATATAAATCTTCACCTTCAATTTTGTACATCATAGCATCCATTTCTTCAAAACTCATAACACCTGTTACAACATCACTTCTAATCATAAATGGTGGGATGCAGTAAGTAAAGCCTTTATTTATCATAAAATCTCTAGCATAAGAAATTACTGCAGAATGAAGTCTTGCAATATCTCCTGTTAAGTAATAAAAACCATTACCAGCAACACGACGAGCAGAGTCTAAATCTATACCAGAAAGTTTTTCCATAATATCTGTATGATAAGGAATTTCATAATCTGGAACAACTGGTTCACCAAATTTTTCTATTTCAACATTTTCACTGTCATCTTTACCAATTGGAACAGAAGAGTGGATAATATTTGGAATTCTCATTAATTTTTCTTTTAATTCAGCTGAATATTGTTCTTCTAATTTTTCATTATCAAGTAACTCTTGGTTGATTTTAGAAACTTGAGCTTTAATCTCTTCGGCTTCTTCTTTCTTGCCTTCTCTCATAAGAGCACCAATTTGGTTACTTAAACTATTCCTAGAGTTCCTAAGCTCATCACCACGAAACTTAACTTCACGGCTTTTGCTGTCTAACTCTAAAACTTCATCAACTAGACCAAGTTTATGGTCTTGAAATTTCTTTTTAATGTTTTCTTTAACAACATCTGGATTTTCTCTAACAAATTTAATATCTAACATAAAACCCTCTCCTTTAAAACTTATAATATTTTACTACAAAATACTGGAATATGCAAGAAAAAAAGAAAAGGAAGTTGAATTAAATCATTATACAAACAATGTCATTTTATGTCGATGAAAAATTCTTTACTTTTAGCAAAAACTGTATTAATATATTTCTGTCTTTAGTTGCTATAAAATAGTAACATCTAAAATTTTTTTTATCAAAGAATTTTTATCTTAAAAAATTCCTAAAAATAGAGTTTAATTATTGAAAAAAAGACAAAAAAATGCTATACTAAAGGAGGTGAATTGATGCCATTAATATCGCAATTTTATAGATTGGAGTGATAAAAATGAGACCAAGAGCAGTAGCAGTAAAGCCGTTAAAGAACTATATATTAAAAATAACATTTAATAACGGAGAAATAAAAGAATTTGATGTAAAACCATATATGGAAAATAAGGCTTTTAAAGAATTGAAAAATATATCAATGTTTAATACTGTAAAAATATCTGGTCTTTCAATATCATGGGAAAATGGAGCAGACATTTGCCCTGATGAATTATACTTTAATAGTATATAAGGCATATTGGAATATAAAAGATGTGCGATGTATAATGTAAATTATTGTGTTGATTGTAAATAAAATTTGATTATTAACATAATGTGTGCTATAATATTAACCGTCAAAGTTTAGAAATCCTTTGGCATCACAGGAGAAGACATTTTTATGCTTAATTAAGAAAGGATGATTTTATGGCAATAGAAGATGTACAAGAGCTTGTCAAAAGGCTCCAAGAAGTTCAATCCCAAATTAGTGTAAAGCAATCGGAACTGGAAAAGTTAAGAAAAGTCCATTTCGATTTTTGGGTGCAATTCCAGGAAGAATGTCGGAAAACAGGACACAGTTTAACAGAGAAAGAAAAAGATGCACTTTCAAATCCAGACAAATACTATACAGGAAGATTAACTTCATTTGAGTATCACATGACTACATTAAGAACACATGGGTATCGTTGCGCATATTGCCTTAAGCGAGTACCTGGACGGGTTGAAGATTGGAGCCCTAAATTGGATTTGTCCAAGAGAGAGAGTTTTGACAACTGGATTGGAAACCAAGCAGATAAATGGCCTACGGAAAAAGTAGGTGTATTGAAGAAAGCTAGAAAGGAAGTTGAAAATTACTTCGCAAAAGCTGAAGTTCTAGAACAGGCGATAGAGGCGTTGAAAAAAGAAGAGGAAGCAATTAGAGCTCCTTTGGAAGCTACTTGGAAACTTTTGGACGACTCTTTGGGAAAATCTCAGCAAAGAAAGCAGAGTGAAAGAAAGCTTCGAGATCGCTACGAGCAAAGGATAAGGGATATTGAGTATGCTAATAGACCATCGCCTCCATTTGGTGACCCTGATGCCTTTTGGGACTAAAATTGCCAACTCCGCCTTCGGTTATACCGAAGGCGGAGTTTTTATTTTTATAATAATTTATTGCAAAATTTATAGGGGTAGAAGATTGTGCTTTTACATATGGAATTTTAGCAAGATATATTGCTGAAATAATGTCGAAAAAAGGCGAAAAGTTGTTTAGCAAATTGCTATATTAAACTTGCTATTTTGCCAATCATATTGTATAGTATAAGCAAAAGGAAATAGGATGTGAAAAAATGGAACAACAAATTAATGATTTATTAAAAATGGATGAGCCAAATGTAATAAAAAATGAAAGTGAAGATATAAAGGATTTGATATATACAATAAGAGGAAAGCAAGTAATGCTGGATAGCGATGTGGCAAGATTATTTCAATATGAAACAAAAGATTTAAATAGAAATGTTAGAAATAATGTAGAAAGGTTCCCAGAATATTACTGTTTTCAGTTAACTGATAAAGAATATGAAGCTTTAAGGTGCAAAAATTTCACCTTAAACAAAAATGGAAGAGGGCAGCACCGTAAATATTTGCCATATGTTTTTACGGAATATGGAATAACAATGTTGGCAGGGGTATTGAAAAATCCAACTGCTGTTGAGGTTAGTATAAAAATAGTTGATACATTTATAGAAATGAGAAAACTAATAAATTCAAATCGACATGTGTTTGAAAGATTAACAAATGTTGAATATAAATTATTAGAGTATGATAAGAAATTTGATATAGTATTTAATGAACTGCAAAAAGAT
>JBJFFF010000061.1:0-2969 GCA_051891455.1 Clostridia bacterium
ATTTGCTCCAAACCCATATCCTAAATATTCTTCCCCGTCTTCTAGTACTATTTTTTTGTTAAATTTCTCCATATTTTTCTTCCTTTCTTATTATTTTTTTGGGCGGGCACGGGGCCCGCCCCTACATTTTCATATTTTGCACATAAAAAAATAAGGGAATAAAAATCCCTTATTTTAAAAATAAAAATGAAATAACTATTAAAAAGCCTATTGTATAATATATTAAATTAGCTTTTCCCAAATAATTTTTCATTTTTATACCTCTTTTTTTGCATTTTTACTATTATAGCAGAATCGATATTCAAAATGCAACAATTTTTTTATTTTTTTCTTATTAATATTATTGGAGTCTGTTCTCTTCCTTGTCCTGCTGGATTATCTTTTATTATTCCTAATAATTCCTCTTTTCTATCTGCTAAATCATCTGACGTTCCTAATAGTTCTTGTCCTAGATCATTTGCATCTACTATCATACATGAAATTCCTAATTTTTCTTTTATTTCATTACATACTTTATCTGGATCTGCTGGGTTTTCTATTCCTATATCTCTATATTCAGACCAAACATGGTCGTAGAAACCATCTAACCCGCTTACATCTTGCCCTACTATTTTATAGAATACTCCTTTTTTCCCAAACAGTTTGGTAACAGCACTTGCAAAGCTTGCCCATAGTACTCTTAATAGACCAACTTTATTTATTGCATATTGCATTTTTATTGTTTCTCCAACTCCAACACCTGTATCTGGATGAGAAGCAAATTTTGATAAAAATTTTGCCCAAAATCCTATTTTTATATCTTCTCTTTTTACTACTCTGTTTTGGCATAAAGAGATTATTTTTTCACTGCTAGATACTATGTCTCCTTCTTCATATATTGGTGAAACATATTCTCTAAATAGTTCTATATAGTCTTCTCCTTGTTTTACAAATCTTGTTTTTATTGCATGTCTTAAATACGTAGTTCCATTTACTTCTATTTCTACATTTTTTCCTTCATTTGCATGAAATTCCATAAATCATTCCTCCATTTTTATTTTTTACTTTACCAATATATACTATTTTTTTGCAATTGTCTAGATTTTATGTAAAAAAAATGGAAACAAGAATAATTTATCTTGTTTCCGAAGCATTATTATTGTATTCCTTTTAATTTTCTAACTTGAATATATGATGCAATTACTACCATAGCTACAATAAATATTATCATAATATATTTTCCTATACCTGTATGTGGTAAATTATCTGGTGCTTTAGTAGTATCCTCCACATATTCAACTTCACTTACAATTTCCTCACTAATTCTTCCAAGAGGGTCAATCGTTCTAGTAGTAATAGTATTTTTACCATTTATCGGATTTTCAATTGTATATTCAGTATTTAATGCTTTATCTTCCCATTCGCCATCATTTATTTTAACTTGGTATCTATAACCACTTTGTTCTTCTTGGACTGTAATTTTATATGTAGGTTTTCCATCTGTGACTTTTTCTTCACTTTCTATTTGAGCAGTAACAGGAGCTGCATATTTTCTAACCTGTTTTGCCTCATTTCCTATATTATCTGTTACAACTATATGTAAATATAAATCTCCCTTTTCATTACCTTTATAAGAAATAGCCTCCGTATAATTTACAAGAGTTTCATCTTCTTCTAGCTCTTCATTTTTAGAAATTAAATATTTTATTTCTTTTACCCCTGAATGCTCATCAGTTCCAATTATTGTTATTTTTCCATTCGTTTCCAATATACTTATTGTTGGTGCTAAATTATCTAATTTTGCTGTTTTAGAAGCTATACTAGATTCTTCATCTGTTTCATAGCCTACTGCTTTAACACTAACTTTTACTGTTCCTGTTGTGCTTAGTGCTACTGTTTCTGTGTTTAGTGTTATATCTTGCCAAACGCCATCTCCTATTTTATATTGATACTTAGAAACATTATTTACATCATTTTTATTATCTGTTACTGTAAATTTAACTTCTTCTTTTGACCATTCTTCACTCATATTTAATGTAGGTGCTTTCAAGTTTGTTATAAGAATTTCTTTTTCTACTATTTCACTTGGGTTTCCTTGTTCATCTAATGCCCATAATTCTATAGTATGACTTCCTAAACTTAAGTTTTTAGATGTTAAATCTAAAGAAAAGCTTAATTCATTATTAGTAAGAGATTTTTGTTCTAAATTGTTTTCCTCGCCATTATCTATTGTATAATATAATGTTGCTTTGCTATTAGCATCTTTGTCACTTATTTTTCCTTTGATAACTACCTCATCTTGTGAAAAGCATTTTCCTTGGTTTGCATCTAGCTCTACTTTAGGAGCATTACTTACCTCTCCAATTCCAATTATTACAGAAAATCTTTTTGTATCTCCTGGTTCTATTGTTCTATTTGTCCATGAATACGTAAAAGCACTATCTTTTTTCTCTATTTTATTGGTTGTATTATTATTAAAAACATTATCATCATGGTAAGGAAATTCTCCTATCCATAAATTATCAATGTCTGTAGTTCCTGCAACAGATTTGCCATAGAAATTAAATTGTATATTACTTTCACTATCATAAAGTTTTAAACCTTTGCTATTTTCATATCTTTCTATTGTTGCATAATCATTTTCTGCGACTTGAACATCTGCGCACGTTCCTAAAGAAATAGTTACACTATTTTCATTATTGTTTGTTAATGTATATAATACCTTTACATATCTTCCTGCATTTACAAAAGAGCATGAAATATCATATGCTACTCCATTTATTTCATGTTCAGTATATGAATCTTCTATATCCATCACTTTCATCTCATTATCATTTACTTTTAGGTAAGACTCATATCCTCCATCCATAAAAGTAGTACTTTGTAAATTTCCATTTACATATCCCTTTACGTCAAAAGCATTATAATATTTTGCATAAAACTTCATTTTGCCATTATCTGTTTCTGTAACATTGGCTAATGAACAATTT
>JBJFFF010000062.1:0-1111 GCA_051891455.1 Clostridia bacterium
CCCGTGCTGTGGTCTTAGGTTGTTGTACCTAAGAATATAGCAAAGGGTCTTTTTGTATATTTAAAAATACAATATAAAATTACTTGCAAAACATAATGCAATAATTTATAATAAAAATATAAAGGAAAAATTTTAGGAGGATGAAAAAATGAGAATAACAAATGATACAAAAAATAAAAAAAATGTAGGGGCGGACGCCTCTGTCCGCCCAACTTCGAAGGCGAGACAAAACAGCGGTATAACATTAATCGCATTAATAATAACAATAATTGTAATGTTAATATTAGTTGTTGTAACAATAACAATCGCAATAAATGGAGGGCTATTTGAAAAAGCAGGAGAGGCAGTAGGGGATATGCAAAATGCCATAGATTCAGAACAACAACTAGCAAATGGAATGCTAAATATAGGAGGAATATGGTATGATTCAATAGATGATTATTTGGCTGGAAAAGGAAGAAATGATGTATATGCAATTTTGTATGATGATGGAACTTTTGCATTTAATAGCACAGGTAAGAAAATAGAAGGTAAAACAGTTGTGTTTAAATCAGAAAACATTGGAATAACAACATTTAATACAGCAGAAGAAGTGCCTTGGTCAAGTTATGTAAGTGATATAAAAACAGTTGTAATTGAAGATTTAATAAAACCATATTCTACAAGCAGGTGGTTTTACGGATGTAGCAATTTAACAGAAATACAAAATATTGAAAATTTAAATACATGTTTTGTTACTACAATGTATTGTATGTTTTATGGATGTTCAGGATTAACAAGTCTAGATGTAAGTAGTTTTGACACATCAAATGTTACTACAATGGCTGGTATGTTTGGAAGTGGAGCAAACGCCACCATGGAATTAACAGAAATAAAAGGATTAGATAAATTTGACACATCAAAAGTAACTGATATGTATGCTATGTTTAAAAAATGCACAAAGTTAACAAGTTTAGATTTAAGCAGTTTTGACACATCAAATGTTACTACAATGCAAAGTATGTTCAATGGTTGTTCAAGTTTAACAAGTCTAGATGTAAGTAATTTTGACACATCAAATGTTACTACAATGGCTTATATGTTTAATAGCTGTTCAAGTTTAACAAATTTA
>JBJFFF010000062.1:1211-2958 GCA_051891455.1 Clostridia bacterium
ATGTTTTATAATTGTCCAGGATTAACAAGCTTAGATTTAAGCAGTTTTGACACATTAAATGTTACTACAATGGCTTATATGTTTAATAGCTGTTCAAGTTTAACAAATTTAGATGTAACTAATTTTGATACATCAAATGTTACTACAATGTATGGCATGTTTTATAATTGTCCAGGATTAACAAGCTTAGATTTAAGCAGTTTTGACACATCAAATGTTACTACAATGGCTTGGATGTTTTATAGTTGTACGAATTTAACAGAAATAAAAGCGGACTCTACTATATGGAAAATGGCTCCAACTCAAACAAATATGTTTGGAGGCGGATGCGGAGTGAGTGATTTAACATATATTAATTAGTGGAAATCTGTGCTAATTGAGGACGCGTTTTATTTGCATCAAAAACCAATAAAATCTGTAAATATTTTAAAATAAATATTGACAATAGTATTAACCTAAAATTTACGAAAATATTAAAAAGGAGATTCTGCAATAAACAAAATCTCCTTTTTTCCTTTACTTTTTCTCAATCTAATAGTATAATATAAACGCTAGAAATGAAAGGAATGTGATATTTATTATGGATTACAAAGAATTAGCAGATTTAATTTTTCCAAATGCAAAACCAACTGAGTATTATGAAGAAAAATATCCTGAAAGAAATTTACCAGAAGGAGCAATGGTTACTAGGTTTGCACCAAGTCCTACAGGCTTTATTCATATTGGAGGGCTTTTTGGAAGTATAGTTGATAGAAAATTAGCAAAACAATCTAATGGAACTTTTATTTTAAGAATTGAAGATACAGATCAAAAAAGAGAAATTGAAAATGGTATTTTACAAATAGTAAATGGACTAGCTGATTTTGGAATAGTACCAGATGAAGGGATGATTTCAGAAACAGAGGAAAAAGGTAATTACGGACCATATAAACAAAGTGCAAGAAAAGATATTTACCAAGCCTATGCTAAAAGTTTAATACAAAAAGGACTAGCATATCCATGTTTTTGCTCACCAGAAGAGTTAGACGAAACTAGAGAAAAACAAGAGGCAGCGAAATTAAGACCTCGGTTATTATGGAGTATGGGCAAAATGTAGAACTATGCCAATTGACGAAGTAGCCGAAAAAATTAAAAATGGTGATAAATTTATTATAAGATTTAAATCTCAAGGAAGAGAAGATAGAAAAATAAGACATAAAGATATTATAAAAGGAAATTTAGAATTCCCAGAAAATGACCAAGATATAGTAATAATAAAAGCAGATGGACTTCCAACATATCACTTTGCACATGCAGTTGATGACCATCTAATGAGGGTAACACATGTAATAAGAGGAGATGAATGGCTATCTTCATTACCGCTTCATTTAGAATTATTCTATGCATTAGGATTTAAACCACCTAAATATGCACATACATCTACAATTATGAAAGATGAAAATGGAAATAAGAGAAAAATAAGTAAAAGAAAAGACCCAGAAGCAGCAGTAAGTTATTACAGTGAAGAAGGAATACCAAAAGAAGCAGTAGTAGAATATCTGCTTAATATTGCAAACTCTACATTTGAACCATGGAGAAGAGCAAATCCAGATAAATCTATTGATGAATTTGAACTTCAATTAAATAAAATGAGTGTTAGTGGTGCTGTATTCGATATGGTAAAACTATTAGATGTATCTAAAAATGTAATTTGCAAATTTAATGCACAAAAAATATATGATGAAACATATGACTGGGCAAGAAAATA
>JBJFFF010000063.1:0-2956 GCA_051891455.1 Clostridia bacterium
TTCCATGTATGGGTGGATATTAGGATTAAACCAATATACAGTTGGCTCTATTCCTTCTTCTCTTAAACTATCTATGCAGTACACACTACATGGTGCACAGCATGTATGTAATAATAATCTCATAAATTTTGTTCCTTTTCTCCGTTATATTCATCTACAAAATATAATGGCCTATTTTTGTTTCGTTGAAAATTCTACCTAAATATTCTCCTATAATTCCTATTAATAGTATTATTACTCCAAAGAAGAATAAATTTAATAGTATAATTGTTTTATATCCTTGTACCCCACAATTAGTAGTAATACATTTTACTATTATATAAATTAAATATATTGCAAATGCTAAAAATGTTGGTATACTTAAGAACGTAGATACTCTAAGTGGTGATGTTGTGAACGCTGTTATTCCATCAATTGCTAGGTCTATTAATTTTTTGTAATTCCATTTAGTTTTTCCTGCAATTCTTGGGTCTCTGTCATACATTACCTCTTTTTTCTTATAGCCTATCCAGCTAAACATTGATTTTGAACATCTTTGTGTTTCTCTCATTTTCTTTAAAGCATTTACACATCTTCTATCTAATAATCTAAAGTCTCCTGTATCTTTTTGAATTTCTACTCTAGTTAAACTTTGAAGTACTTTATAATACATTTTTGATGTAAATTTCTTTAAGAAAGTCTCACCTTTTCTACTGCTTCTTCTAGCATAAACGTCGTCATACCCTTCTTCCCAGTATTTTATAAGTTCTGGAATTAATTCTGGTGGGTCTTGTAAGTCTGCATCAATAAAAATAACTGCATCTCCTTTTGCATAGTCAAGTCCTGCAATCATTGCTGTTTCCTTACCAAAGTTTCTTGAGAAGTTTACATATGAAATTCTATTATCCTTATTTCTCATTTCTTTTATAAGCTCTAGTGTTCTGTCTTTGCTTCCGTCGTTTATAAATAGAACTTCAAACTCATACTGGTCTAAATTGTTCATCATAGTGTTTAGTCTTTCGTATAAATAAGGCAATGCTTCTTCTTCGTTATAAGATGGTACAATGATTGTGATTTTCTTCATTTAAAATTCCTCCATTTCTTCAATTCCTAGGTGTTTGTATGCCATTGGTGTTACAATTCTTCCTCTAGGAGTTCTTGCAATAAATCCCATTTGCATTAAATATGGCTCATAAACATCTTCTATCGTTTCTGCTTCTTCTCCAATTGTTAAAGCTAAAGTATCTATCCCAACAGGTCCTCCGTGAATAATTATAAATTATTGTTTGTAATATTTTTCTATCTATGTTGTCTAAACCTAAATCATCTATTTCAAGTTTTTTCAATGCAATTTTTGCAATTTCATTTGTTACTTTTCCGGTCACCTAGTACAGATGCATAGTCTCTTACCCTTTTTAGTAATCTGTTTGCAATTCTTGGTGTTCCTCTTGAACGTTTAGCAATTTCTAAACTTCCATCCTCATCAATTTCTATATTTAAAATATCTGCTGACCTTCTTATTATTGTGTTTAATTGTTTTTCATCATAAAGTTCTAATCTTTGTACAATTCCAAATCTATCTCGGAGTGGAGTTGTAAGTGAACCTGCTCTTGTAGTTGCACCAATTAATGTAAATTTTGGTAAATCTATTCTAATTGATTTTGCTTCTGCTCCTTTGCCTATAATTATGTCTAAATTATAGTCTTCTAAGGCAGGATACAAAATTTCTTCCACATTTCTATTTAATCTATGTATTTCATCAATAAATAAAACATCATTTGTTTGTAGTCCTGTAAGTAGTGCAGCTAAGTCTCCAGGTTTTTCTATTGCAGGGCCAGATGTAATTTTTATATTTGATTTCATTTCATTTGCAATTATATTAGCAAGTGTTGTTTTACCAAGTCCAGGTGGTCCATAAAGTAAAACATGGTCTAAAGCTTCTTTCCTTTTTTTAGCTGCTTCTATATATATTTTCATATTTTCTTTTACTTTAGTTTGTCCAATATACTCTTTTAAAAATTTAGGTCTTAATGAAACTTCTGCAAATTCTTCCTCTTCGTTTTGAGTTTGTGGCAATAATATATTGTCGTCCATAATAATTCCTCTTTCTCTTTTTTATCTACCTAATTATATATATAAATGTGCGCTTTTGCAAGAGAATTAAAGTGAAAAACTAAAATAAAAGATAGTGTATTATATAGTGCAAATTTACACACTATATAATACTCTATCTACATTCGGTTATTTCCCAGTATTTGTTTTTTTACTTCTGGTATAATTTTTATATTAATAGGAAGGCATATATAGTAGGATAAAACCCAGATTAAAATTTATAATCTGGGTTTATTTTCTATTTCATTTTTTCTTTCATTTTTGATAATACATTTAGAGCATCTATTGGGGTTAGTTCGTTTAGGTTTACTTTATCTAGTTCATGTGCTATTTCTGCTAGTTTATAGTTATAAAGGTCCAATTGTCCTGCCATTACTTTTTTGTTTTCCTTTTCTACATTTTTGCTTCCTAACATGCTTTTTCTTTCTAAAGATTTTAGTATTTCATTAGACCTTTTTACAACAGCCTGTGGCACTCCTGCAAGTTTTGCTACGTGTATTCCATAGCTTTCATCTGTTCCACCTGGAACTATTTTCCTTAAGAAGATTACATCTTCTCCTTTTTCCTTTACTGCTATTGAATAATTTTTAACTCCTTCTATTTTATTTTCTAGTTCTGTAAGTTCGTGGTAATGTGTTGCAAATAGTGTTTTTGCTCCACATTTTTCTTTATTTGCTACATGTTCTACAACCGCCCACGCAATTGATAGTCCATCATCTGTTGATGTTCCTCTTCCTATTTCATCTAGTATTACTAAGCTGTTTGGCGTTGCTTCTCTAAGTATTGTTGCAACCTCCATCATCTCCACCATAAATGTACTTTGTCCCATACTTAAATCGTCTGATGCCCCAACTCTTGTAAATAT
>JBJFFF010000064.1:0-2914 GCA_051891455.1 Clostridia bacterium
AGATACATTAAATTTCTAATTACGGGGCGCCGAAGACTGCGCCCCCTACAAATTATAATTTTTATTTTTTCTCCATCCAATCTTTCCCGTCTACAATTCTTGCTGCGAGCATTGATGAGGCGGTATCTCCAACAACATTTAATACTGTTGCAGGAGCATCTATAATTGTTGCAATTATAGTTAGAATAGGTAATGCATTTACAGGGAAGCCCATTAGTGTTAATATCATCATTTCAGAAATTGTACCTCCCCCTATAGGTACAGCTGTGACAAGTAAAGTAACAAGCAATGATACTAATAATACTTTAAAAAATCCTACACTACTTCCAAATAAACATACTAGGAACATTATTTTAAATACAGAGCCTATAATAGAACCATCCTTATGGAAACTTGTTCCAAGAGGAATTAAGGTCTCTGCAATATCATCCGATACTCCTAGTTTTTTTGCTGTATCAATATTTACAGGTATTGATGCGGCACTAGAGCATGTAGCAAGGGCTGTTACTGTAGATGGTATTATATTTTTCCAAAACACTTTTACCCCTTTAATTCCTGCAGCAATGTATGCATAAATTGTATAAATTACCACATAGAAGAAAATAGAAACAATTAAGTAAATAAAAAATGTTTTAGCATAACCAACTGCAATTGCTACACCATATGTACCAACAAGTGCTGCAAAATAAGAACCCAGCCCAATTGGTGCATAATACATAATAATTTTAATAAAATTAACTATTACTTCATTCGCAGATATTAAAAATTCTTGTACTGGTTTTCCTTTTTCACCAGACATATTAATTGCCAAGCCTACTAATAGAGAAACTACTAATAATGCAATTAAGTTATTTTTTGAAAGTAAATCTCGGAAATCACTAACAGTAAGAACTGAAACTGTTCTTTCTAAAAATGATATGTCTTCTGATTCAGCATCAGCTTCTTCTTCTGTTTCAAGAGAAGCTCGAATTTGCTCTCCATCTTCTGATTCTACTAAGTTGAAAGAATAGGTGCTAAGTAGTCCAATTAAAACTGCAATTAATGAAGTAAAAATAAATACGCCTACGATTGTAAGCATGATTTTCCCAAGTCTTTTAGGTTGTTTCATCTTGGAAATTGATACTGTTATACTAACAAAAATAAGAGGAATAATTGCTACAAACAGTAGATTTAAGAAAACATCTCCTAAAGGACTAAGTACAGCTGCTTTTTCACCTAAAACTATCCCAACGATAGCGCCAACAATTATTGCAGCTAATAGAATAATTGTGGACTTATAAGTTTTTAAAAAATTTTTCATTTTGATCTCCTTAAAAAAAGAGTATCCTGTGAAGACTATAATTATATTCTTCCACTGTTTAAGATTATATTATTATATGCTAAAAAAATCAAGATATGAATTAATTAATTTCTAGTAATTAAAATTCAATTAGCTGGTAGATATTGTTTTAGAAGTGAGAAGTGGGAGGTGGGAAGTGCGAAATTAGAGCAAATTCTACGAAGTATAGACATAAAGTGCACACCTCACACCACACACATCTCACTTCCAAATTATTATTTATTAAAAATTTACAATATCTCTTGAAAAATACTTTTTTTATGTAATATAATGTAGAAAATAATATTTTAAGGAGAAGTTATGCAAAAATTTTCTGAATATATTTTAAATGAAAAAGATTTTTATAAGAAATTTAATACTATGGAATATGTATCAAAAAAGGCTCCTATTTTCTTTGATAAATCAGTTATTTTTAAAACAATGATTGCAAAATTATTTATTGAAACAATGAAACTAGATGTAGATAAAAACTTAGTTATTACAGCCTGTCTATTATATGCTTGTAAGAAAAACCAAGATGCACAAAGTTTAGATAAAGTAAAATCATATGCTCAAGAGAGTGCTGATTTTTTAAGAAAGCTAGGATTCCCTGAAAGGTTTTGTAAAATTTGTTTAGAGCACAATCGCTATAATGATAGCAAAGCTAGAGAAAAAGAAAGCGACATTTTAGAATTAGTGGACCAATTAGGAGGAATGATGGTAGATAGGGAAGAACGAAGAGGGTTTCCATTAGATGAGGCAATTGTTTTAATAGAACATAGAAATTTAAAGGACTGCAACAATGTTTATTTAGAGAAATTCAAGGAATTTATTAATAAAGAAATGGAGATAATTGTATGATTGGAAAAGGAAAATTATTTGATATAATATCAAGAACAGCAGATGATGTAAACAACATGGATGTTACAAATTATACTATGCTAGAGAATTTTAAAGCAAGAAAAGAAAAATTTGATAAACAAATTTCAAACCAAAATGATTGGGAGAGATAAATATAATGTACGAGGTATTTGCAGATTTACATGTTCATATAGGCAGAAGCGAAAATAATAAACCAATAAAAATCACAGCAGCAAGGTCTTTGAATTTTGCTAATATTGCAAAAGAATGTAATGAAAGAAAAGGTATTGACATTGTAGGAATAATAGATTGTGCTTCTCCATATGTTATAGAAGATATAGAAAATTTCCTAAAAACTGGACATGCTTATGAAATTGAAAATGGAGGAATTATATACAAGGATAAAATTTGTATAATATTGGGAAGTGAAATTGAAACATCAGAAATAGGTTTAAACGGGCAATGTGGAAGTGCCCATAATTTATGTTATTTCCCACATTTATCAGACATTAAAGCTTTTTCAAATGAAATGAGTAAACACATAAAAAATATAACATTAAGTTCCCAAAGAGCAGATATTTCTGCGTACGAGCTTATAGACATAGTTCAAAGGTGTAATGGAATATTAATTCCAGCCCACTGTTTTACACCACATAAAAGTTTTTATGGGAATTGCACAGATAGACTTGAAAAAATTTTTAAAGAAAAATACGATAAAGTTCCAGCAATAGAACT
>JBJFFF010000065.1:0-2912 GCA_051891455.1 Clostridia bacterium
AGAACCATTTTAACTTTGTATGCATGTTGATAATACACCTGCTTTATAGATAGTGTAAAGCTGAAGAAGAAGGTAGAACGGGTGGAGAAGGCAGAATTGGTGATGAAGGAGTAGGCAGAGCTGGTGAAAGTGGAGAAAGAAAACAAGATGAAATAACAGAAAATGCACCAAAAAAGGTTGGTAGATTTGAAAAATTTTTACAAAAACACCCACGTATGGCTAATTTGATATCTAAAATACAAAATATATTTAAGAAAAAAGAGCAAGAAACTTCACAACCAGAAGAAACTAGGACAGATGGAACTCAACCAGAAGAAGCTAAGCCAGAAGAGACTAAGTCAGAGGAAACAAAGACAAGTGATGATTTTGAATATGCAATGAAACACTTAGATGGAAAAGACCAAGATGAAGTCTTAAAAGCAATAACAGAAAAAGGAACTGAGGGATTTAGGGATAGTATAAGATTAGATAAAAAACAGCAATTAGAAAATATGCGAAAAGCAAAAGCAAAAGAATATGCAGAACGATTTGGCGGAAAATATACACAACAAGATGGTGCTGAAGAAGAGAAAGATGAAGGAAGATAAAGATATTTATAAAAGTAGGTAGAAAATTTTCTACCTACTTTTTATGTAAAACCCTTGACAAATACAAAAAAATAGTGTAAAGTATATTAGCATTACATTTTTGATGTAGTTTTTAGGGCAAATGTAGGGGCAAGGTTCCACCCTTGCCCGAAAAAATTTATAATGATTCATATTATAAAAGTGAGGCTTGGCATGGAAAGAAAAGTAGAAATAAGTATGTTAATCGAAATTTATGGCAAACTTTTAACTGAAAAACAATTAAACATTTTAGACGACTACTATAATATGGACTTATCTCTTTCAGAAATTGCTGAAAATAACCAAATTACTAGGCAAGCAGTTAGAGATATAATAAAGAAAGGAGAGAAAAAACTTTTCGAGTTTGAAGAAAAGCTACAAATTATGAGAAAAATGCTAAAACAAGAAAAGCAAATTTCTAACATTTTATCAGAGCTTACACAAATAGAAGCAAAATTTACAGATGAACAAATAGCTGAAATTCTTGAACACATAAAAAAAGAATTAAACTGTTTAGTGTAAATTAAAAACTTAAAGGAGGAAAGATCTATGGCATTTGAAGGATTATCTTCTAGATTACAAGGTATAACTAGAAAACTTAGCGGTAAAGCAAGAATTACTGAAAGTGACTTAAAAGAAGTTTTAAGGGAAGTAAAACTAGCTTTACTAGAAGCGGATGTTAACTATAAAATAGTAAAAGACTTTATAGCGGATGTTAATAAAAAAGCTTTAGGTCAAGATGTTTTAAAATCTTTAACTCCAGGACAACAAGTTATAAAAATAGTAAGAGATGAAATGGAAGAATTGCTAGGTGGAGTAACTTCAAAAATTAATTTTACTCCAAATCCACCAACAATAATAATGTTAGTCCGGACTTCAAGGTTCAGGAAAAACAACAACAGCTGGAAAGTTAGCAAACCTTTTAAGAAAGCAGGGTAAAAAACCATTACTTGTTGCATGTGACGTATATAGACCAGCAGCAATAAAACAATTACAAGTGGTTGGAGCCCAGCTTAATATTCCAGTATTTGCAAACGAAAATTCAAAAGATGTTGTTCGAATTAGCAAACAAGCAATAAATGAAGCAATGTCAAAATTAAATGATGTAATAATACTAGATACTGCAGGACGACTTCATATAGATGAAGAATTAATGCAGGAATTAAAAAATATAAAATCAAATGTAAAACCACATGAAATTCTACTTGTTGTAGACTCAATGACAGGTCAAGATGCAGTAAATGTGGCAAGCCATTTTAATGAGAACTTAGGAATAGATGGAGTAATACTTACAAAATTAGATGGTGATACTCGTGGTGGTGCAGCACTTTCTGTAAAAAAAGTAACAGGAAAACCAATAAAATTTGCAGCAACAGGAGAAAAACTAAGTGACATTGAAGAATTCCATCCAGACAGAATGACATCAAGAATTCTTGGAATGGGAGATATGCTTTCAATAATAGAAAAAGCAGAAGAAGCATTTGATGAAGAAGAAGCTTTAAAATTAGAAAAAAAATTAAAAAAACAAGAATTCGACTTAGATGATTACTTAACACAATTAAGGCAAATGAAAAAAATGGGTTCATTTTCGTCATTAATAAAAATGATACCAGGAATGAACAAATTTGGAGACATAAAAGTGGATGACAAAGAATTTGTAAAAATAGAAGCAATAATATGTTCCATGACTAAAGAAGAAAAGAAAAACACAAAACTATTAAATGCAAGCAGACGTCAAAGAATAGCAAAAGGAAGTGGAACAAAAGTACAAGACATAAATAAATTTATAAGCTCATATGAAATGACACAAAAACTAATGAAAAAAATGAAAAACAACAAAGGTGGCATGAAAAACATGCTAAAAGGAATAGACGCAAACGCTTTAAAAGGTATGAAATTTTAATTTGGAAGTGTGAAGTGTGAAGTGTGAAGTGTGAAAGTAGAGTGAATCTTCGAAGAATTTACTTTAAGAGCACACATCCAACATCCCACTTCTCACCTCAAAAAATAGTTATTAAATTTAAAAGATATAGAACAAATAAGAAAAAGAGGTGAAAAAAATGGTAAAAATAAGACTACAAAGAGCAGGAAAGAAAAAAGCACCATTCTATCATATAGTTGTTGCTGATTCTAAATCACCAAGAGATGGAAAAATAATAGACCAAGTTGGAACATACAACCCAATGGTTGAACCATCTGAATTAAAATTAGACAATGAAAAAATAGAAAAATGGCTAAAAAATGGTGCAAAACCAACAGAAACAGTAAAACGTTTAATCGAGAAAAAATAATTTGGGAGGATTTTAA
>JBJFFF010000066.1:0-2907 GCA_051891455.1 Clostridia bacterium
TGGAAGTTAGAGACTTATTATCAAGCTATGATTTCCCAGGAGACGAAATTCCAATCGTAAAAGGATCTTCATTAAAAGTACTAGAAAGTACATCAACAGATCCAAATGCACCAGAATATGCATGTATGAAAGAATTAATGGATGCAGTAGATTCTTATATACCAACTCCAGAAAGACCAATTGACCAACCATTCTTAATGCCTATTGAAGACGTATTCACAATTACAGGTAGAGGAACAGTTGTTACTGGTAGAGTTGAAAGAGGAACAGTTAAACTTCAAGACGAAGTTGAAATTGTTGGTTTAGCACCAGAAAAGAAAAAATCAGTTGTTACTGGTGTTGAAATGTTCAGAAAATTATTAGATCAAGCAGAAGCAGGAGACAACATTGGTGTTCTATTAAGAGGTATTGAAAAGAAAGACGTTGAAAGAGGTCAAGTACTTGCAAAACCAGGAACAGTACATCCACATACAAAATTCAAAGCAGAAGTTTATGTTTTAACTAAAGAAGAAGGTGGAAGACATACTCCATTCTTCAATGGTTACAGACCACAATTCTACTTTAGAACAACAGATGTTACTGGTTTAGTTGAATTACCAGCTGGAACAGAAATGGTAATGCCAGGAGATAACATCACAATGACAATCGAATTAATCACACCTATCGCTATGGAAAAAGGATTAAGATTCGCTATCCGTGAAGGTGGTAGAACAGTAGGTTCAGGTATCGTATCTGAAATAATGGAATAATAACTAAAAAGTTAGTAAAGACCAGAGGTTAAACATAATCTCTGGTTTTTTTAAAATAATATATTAAAAAATGTAGGGGCATGGTTCAACCCCTGCCCGCACAACGAAGGGTAGACTAAAAAAACAATACGAAGGGAGATATTAATATGAAAAAAACATCAAAAATATTATTAATTGTTATGAGTTTAGTATTAGTACTTATAACATTAGCAGGTTGTGGAAATAACACAACAAACAACACAGAAAATAATACAGAAAATCAAACTGCAAAAGAAGCAATAGCAAGAGGAGTAATAGACGAAAATAATGTATATACAAGTGAATTTGCAGGAATAAAATTTACATTACCAGAAGGATGGGCATATTCTACAGATGAACAAATTGCTAGTATGATGAATGTGGGAGTAGAAGTATTAAAAGACCAAAAAGATAACTTATCTGAAATTTTAGAACAAACTGCGCTTTACGATATGGTTGCAAATGACCAAACTAATGGTACAAGTGTAATGGTTATGTTTGAAAAATCATTATTAAATGTAAATGAAGAATTCTATTTAAATAATGTAAAAAAAGGACTAGAGTCTGTTACTGAATTAGATTATCAAATATCAGATGAAATAACAACAGAAACAGTTGGAGGGAAAGAATATAAAGTGTTAACAGCAACTGTTCCAGCATACAACATGGTACAAAAATATTATGTTGTAAAAAAAGGTGACTATTTTGTAGATATATTAGTTACTTATATAGATGGAGTAGCAGATTTAAATGCTGTATTAGCAAATTTCCAATAAATAATAAATACTAAAAATTAGAGATTAGAAATAATCTCTAATTTTTTTATATTTTTCTTGCATATAATTAATTAATATAATAAAATTATCATGTAATAATCAAATGAGGAGTGATAATATGTCAAATATTAAATTAAATTTAGAACATACAGGAATTAAAGAAAAAGAAATAATGAAATATAAAAATGAAGTAGAAAAGGCACACGAAGAACTACACGAAATTGCCAATGATGAAAAGGAATTTGCAGGATGGCTAGAACTTCCAACAGATTATGATAAAGAAGAATTTGAAAGAATAAAAAAATCAGCTGAAAAAATTAGAAAGGACTCAGATGCTTTAGTAGTTATTGGAATAGGAGGTTCTTACCTAGGAGCAAGAGCTGTAATTGAGGCATTAAATAGTACATTTTACAATGTATTACCAGATAAACAAAGAAAATCTCCACAAATATTTTTTGTAGGAAATAATATGAGCCCAGATTATGTAAATGAACTTATAGAGTGTATTGCAAAAAAAGATATATCTGTAAATGTAATTTCAAAATCTGGAACAACAACAGAACCAGCAATTGCATTTAGAATATTTAGGGAATATTTAGAATCTAAATATGGAATAGATGAAGCAAGAAGAAGAATATATGTAACAACAGATAAAGCAAAAGGAGCATTAAAAACTTTAGCAAATGAGGAAGAATACGAAACTTTTGTAATTCCAGATAATGTTGGTGGAAGATATTCTGTTCTAACAGCAGTAGGATTATTACCAATAGCAGTATCAGGAATTAATATTGAAAAGTTAATGAATGGTGCAAGAAATGGGCAAGAAAAATATAATGACAACAATTTAAAATATAATAGTTGCTATAGATATGCTGTTGCAAGAAATATTTTATATAAACAAGACAAAAAGACAGAAATTTTAGTAAACTATGAGCCTAAAATGTTATATTTTACAGAATGGTGGAAACAACTTTACGGAGAAAGTGAAGGAAAAGAAGAAAAAGGAATATTCCCAGCAGGTGCAACATTTACAACAGACTTACATTCACTAGGACAATACATACAAGAAGGAAGAAGAGAACTTTTTGAAACAGTAATTAACATAGAAAACACAAAAACAGATATAAAAATGAAAGCAGACGAAGATGACCTAGATGGATTAAACTACTTAGAAGGAAAAACAATGAATTATATAAATCATAAAGCAATGGAAGGAACAATAGAAGCACATACTGGAGGAAAAGTTCCAAATATAGTAATAGATGTAGAAAAATTAGATGAAGAAAACCTTGGAGAACTAATATACTTCTTTGAATTAGCATGTGCAATCTCTGCAAAAATACTAGGAGTAAATCCATTTAACC
>JBJFFF010000067.1:0-2888 GCA_051891455.1 Clostridia bacterium
TTGGAAGAGAAATATCAGACATACTTTTGGCAGTAAACAGAGCATACAACAAATCTGACTACATACCATGTATAGCATGGGGAAGAAATGCAAGATTCTGTGAAAACATGGAAATTGGAACTGGAGTAAAAGTAGTAGGAAGAGTTCAATCAAGAATGTATGAGAAAAAACATGAAGATGGAACTGTAGAACAAAAAGTTGCATACGAAGTTTCAGTAGGAAGTTTAGAACTTGTAAACAAAAATGACGATGAAAATCATGAAGAAAATAAAGAAGCAATGTAAAAAAATAAAAAGGCATGACCTCAAATAAGGTGATGCCTTTTTATTTTAAATGTTGTAGGGGCGGGCCCCGTGTCCGCCCTAATATATACAAATTAATCAATTTTTGACAAAGGCTACATAAAAATGTTATAATAAAAACAGCAATGTCCTATATTCTTTTGGGAAAGGAGGCGTTACCAAGATGAAATTCATATTGGTAATTGCCGTTATACTGGGACTTCTGTTTGGATTCTCAGTAGGAGCCAACTTCTTTGCAGCAGCGCTGATTGCAGGATTGGTGGCTGGCTTCATTGGATGTATAGGCGAAGCGATTAAGGAACTGAGTAAATTCCATATCGTTTCGGCGTTAATCCAGCTTGGTGGAGCCGCAATTTTTGGGTGGCTCTTAAGCATTTGCTTTTGAGTCACTCCAAAAGAAGGTCTTTCTTAACCGAAAGACTTTCTTTTTTTGCCAATAGGGACGGTTCTTTTTGCCAATTGTTTTGCGTGAGTGTTAAAAATTTAAATTATGTATAAATCTTCTAAAATAAGGCAAACTTAGATTTAGGAGATGATTTTATGAAATTCAAAAAAATAATACTTTTTATACTTATATTTTTAGCAATAGTATTTACATCAAATAAAAGCACAGCAATGTCACATTATCAAACAGTAGGAACAACAACAGGGCTAGTTACAGCATCAGCCCTAAATGTAAGGCAAGGCCCTGGGACAAATTACAATATAGCAACAGTAGTTTATAAAAATGAATATGTTAGAGTATTTGCACGAATTGGAAACTGGTATGTAATTCAGACAGATAAAGATTTTGTAGGAATGGCAAGTACAGACTATATTAAATTAATATATCCACAAAGTTCAAACTCCGGAAGTGGCAGTTCAAGTGGAAGTACAACTACAACAACTAGTGAATTAACAGCAGATGAACAAGAAGTATTTGACTTAATAAATGCACAAAGAACAGCAGCAGGTTTATCTGCTCTAAAAATAGATGAAGAATTGCAAAATGTTGCAAGAGTAAAAGCCAAAGATATGGTAGATAATAACTATTTCGCACATAACTCCCCAACATATGGGACACCATTTAGTATGATTAAAAACTTTGGAATAACATACAAAGCAGCAGGAGAGAACATTGCAGGAAACTCTACTAATAAAGGAGCTGTAAATGCATGGATGAACTCAGCAGGACACAAGGCAAATATTTTAAGTAATAATTATAATTATACTGGAGTGGCAGTTGTAAGTAGCCCCAAATATGGCAAAATATATGTGCAAATGTTTATTGGAAAATAATAACTTGTAGAAGTGTGAAGTGGGAGGTGCGAAGTGGGAAAATAAAGCAAGGCCTACGGAGCCCATCCATAAATGCTCACCTCACACCGCACACTTCCCACATCTAAATTATTATTTTTCACCATAAATCTACATTATGAATAAAATATATTATTAATAAATTATAACAATAATAAATACATAAATATAGCGGAAAAACATGCTTGTAAAAGCTTGCCTAAAATATATGGTTTAATAGAAATTTTGGCTTCAGAGGTTATACTTAAAACTTGCAAAAGAACAGAAATGCCACCAAAACCAAGTAAAAAAGAGCAAATAATTACACTAAAATGGCTAGTATCTATTGCAGCTAATTTAACACCATTTGTAACCTCAATAATTCCAGTAATTATGCTACTTGAATAAGTAGTAGGAATTTTTAATATATGTAAAAAAGGATTTAAAAATGTGCAAAGTACACTTAAAATTTTACTGCTACTTAACATAGAAACAATTACTGAAAAAAGAACAACAAATCCACCAATAATTACAACTGAGTGGATAGCACTCTGTATAGAGGTTGATAAAACAGAACCTAAATTATTAAGACCTATGTAATTAAAAGTAGTAGTATTAGAACGTTTACCAGAAGAATAATTATTTTTACATTTCCACCATCTAAACAAAAAACCAACTAAAAGGCAAGAAACAAGGTGCACAAAAAATAACTGAATGCCTATTTTACTATTAGAAAATAAACTTACTCCAACAGTTCCAATAATAAAAAGAGGGCCAGAATTATTTGTAAAACTAAGTAAACGTTCACACTCTTCACTGCTACAAACACCTTGTTTCTTAAGATTACTAACAATTTTAGCACCAACAGGGTAACCACTAACAATTCCCATAATTAGAGCAAAAGCACCTTCTCCAGGAACATTAAAGATAGGTCTCATAAATCTATTTAAAAGCTTACCTAAAACAGGAACAACATTAGTATAGCCTAATAATTCAGTTGCAATAAAAAACGGAAGTAAAGAAGGAACAACTGAAAGACCCCAAAGGAGCAAACCATTTTTAGCAGCAAGTAAATTATTAGATGAAAATAAAACTAAAAAAAGTATAAAAATACAAATACATGTTGGAATAATTAATCTTTTTAATTTAAAAATAAAAAATCGCATACGCCCTCCCATTTTTATTAATATATTTCTAAAAAAAATATATATACCAAAGCAGATTAAAAAGATAAAATTGTAGTTTGGAGGTGAGATGTGGGAGGTGTGAAGTGTGATTGGTAAGGGCAAATCTTCGAAGAAATTACCCTAA
>JBJFFF010000068.1:0-2876 GCA_051891455.1 Clostridia bacterium
CATCAAAAGACATTATTATGTCTGCACCTAGGTTTTCTTCTATTTCCATTACTTTTTCTGGTGAGAAGAAATGTTTGCTTCCATCCAAATGAGATTTAAATTCAACTCCGTCTTCAGAAATTGTTCTTAAATCGCTTAAGCTAAATACTTGAAATCCTCCACAGTCTGTTAGAATTGGTCTGTCCCAATTCATAAATTTGTGTAGTCCACCTGCCTCTTTTACAATTTTATCTCCTGGTCTTAAATATAGATGATACGTATTTGAAAGTATTATTTGTGCTTTTACTTCTTCTTTTAGTTCTTCAGGTGTCATTGATTTTACTGTAGCCTGTGTTCCTACAGGCATAAATACTGGTGTTTCTATATCACCATGTGGAGTATGTATTCTTCCCCTTCTTGCACCTGTATTTTTATCTTCATGTAATAGTTCGTATGTTATTGCTGGTTTCATTGTTTTTCTCCTTATTATTTTTCCCATATTTTTATATTTCTCTTTGTAGGGGCGCACTCCTGGGCGACCCGTAAATTCATTAACTTTCTAATTACGGGGCGCCGAAGACTGCGCCCCCTACATTAACAAATCAACATTGCGTCGCCAAAGCTGAAGAATCTGTATTTTTCTTCTACTGCTGTTTCGTAGGCTTTCATTATAAAGTCTTTTCCTGCAAGTGCTGATACTAGCATTATAAGCGTAGATTCTGGTAAATGAAAATTGGTTATTAGGTTATCTATACATTTGAATTTATAACCTGGATATATAAATATACTTGTATCCCCTTCTGTTTCTTTTAACATTCCTTTTTCATCTGCTACTGTTTCTAAAACCCTACATGAGGTTGTCCCAACTGCAATTATTTTATGTCCATTTTCCTTTGCAGTATTTATTTTGTCTACATCTTCTTGCTTGATATAAAAATGTTCCGTGTGCATATTATGTTCTTCAATATTTTCAACTTTTACAGGTCTAAAAGTTCCAATTCCCACATGCAGAGTTACATTTGCAATTACAATACCTTTCCCTTTTATTTGTTCCAATAATTCTGGCGTAAAATGTAGTCCTGCTGTTGGAGCTGCTGCTGAACCTTCATATTTTGCATATACAGTTTGATACCTATCTTTATCTTTTAATTTTTCTGTTATATATGGTGGTAATGGCATTAAACCTATTTGGTCTAATATTTCGTTAAAAATTCCTTCATAATAAAATTTTACTTTTCTATTTCCATTGTCTAACATTTCTAGTATTTCAGCTTGAAGTAATCCTTCTCCAAAACTTACCCTTACTCCAGTTTTTAACTTTTTACCTGGTCTTACCATTACTTCCCAAGTATCTTTTTCTAATTGTTTCAAAAGTAGAAACTCAACATGGGCTGGTTCATGCTCATTTGTTTCGTTTATTTTTACCCCATAAAGTCTTGCTGGTATTACTTTTGTATTATTTATTACTAAACAATCTCCTGGGTTTAAATAATCTATTACATTTTTAAATATTTTGTGTTCTATTGTTTGTGCTTCTCTATTTAGCACCATTAGTCTAGATTCATCTCTATTTTCTAATGGATGTTGTGCTATTAGTTCTTTTGGTAAATTGTAATTAAAATCTGATACTTTCATTGTTATCCTTTCTATTTTTATTGGTAAGACTTTGGGGTTCGCCTCTACAATTATCTGGTCTGGATTTTTGCGGTCAGGGGTTGAACCCTGCCCCTACAATTTATATTGCTTCTGTTATTACGCTAAATAAACTTTTTATTTCCTCAAATAGGTTTTTAGGTTCTTCATTAAATTTTACTTCTATTGCATATTTAAAATTATTTTGATGTACTGGTTTTAAAACAAATACTTTTTCATTTAGTCCTACGTATTTGTTAATTGTTTTATCTAATATTTCACATCTCATATAGTCTTGGTACCAATTTTTTAAACCGATTAGGTTTTCTTCTGAATATCCATATTTTTCATAGTCATGTAAATCAGCTGTTTCGTATCCATTTTCTTTACCGTTTCTTTCTAATGTATGTAAAAATTCATGCATAAAAACTTCTTCTGAGAAGGTATTTATTCTGTAATTATACTCATGAATATAATTAGTATCGTCACTAGCAAATCTTATATTTGAAAATCCTATTCCATATAAATCCATACTTCCGAAGTCCTACCCAATTATTTACAGGTATTTCCTTATCATTGTCACCCATTTTTACAGCAGCAAAAATATAATCATAATTATTTTCTAAGACAATATCTTCAATCATCTTATTTACATCATATGGATCAAAGTAATATCCATGTTCTTCTGAATAAGAAATAGTTGTAAGAGGTTCCTTAATATTATAAATGTCATAGTTAACACTCATTTTACCTTCACTTAGTCTTTTACATGAAGTTTTAAAGTACTCCATATCATCTTTTACTGCTTTGATTTCTGACGAAGACAATGAGAAGTTCATTCTTTCTCCTTCAATCTCTACATCAGTGTTTTCAAAAATAAAACATGCTATTTTCCAATTTGAGTCTTCTAAGTTTAGTCCTTTTTCTAGTTTAAAATCTGAAAACCACGCAGTTCCTTGGGCAGTTCCAGTATTTCCTCCAAGTCTGAACCCGATTTTTAAAGTAGTTCTATTTTGTGAATTAAACATTATCTCTAGTTGTTGCCAGTCAGACGTTCCAGTTATGCTCTTAGAAACTTCTGAAGCTTCTACTATAGAAATACATGCTCCTCCATCAGTATTTATTTTAGAAGGAATAACATTCTCCGTTTTTACCATACATGTTATTCTATATGGAGTATACGGTTCTACTTGTATTTCTTTATAAAATGCGGCATCATTTTGTGTAGGAGATGCTATTCTATAACTATCAGCTTCTGAGTATTT
>JBJFFF010000069.1:0-2835 GCA_051891455.1 Clostridia bacterium
AAACTCTTGATATTACAGCACTTCACGATTTTATCATAAGGAACAATGACCGTAATTACTAAACTAATTAATGTTATTCCATTTATTCCTTGTTTCTTTCTTTGTGCAAAGTGATAAATACCATTTTTTCTTTTTAAGTACTTCATAAAAATTCTCCATTTCTCTTGTTATATTATATAAAATAATTTTAGCATTCATTTGAATGCTCGTCAAGGGCATTCAATTAAATTCATGATAAAGTTTTATAGGGTGTAAAAATATGTTTTTAAAACGATTGAAAGATATTAGAGAAGATAATGATTTATTGCAAAAGCAAGTAGCTATGGCTTTAGGCATTACTAGACAACAATATAGTTTATATGAAACTGGAGAAAGAAGTTTACCAATTGATAAATTATATATGTTAGCTAAATTTTATAATACATCAGCTGATTATATTTTAGGCTTAACTGATGAGATTAATCCATATCCTAAATCTAAATAAGACTTAACTAAAACTTCTTCAAAAGTCATGAAGTTAAAAAGAGATACAGCGGCAAATGTATCTCTTTTGATTAGTTATGTACTAATCTTTTGCTTATTCGTTTTGGTTTTCAGCTAAAAGTTGTTTAACTAATTTTCAAATCAATTCTATTTGTTTATATAGAATTTGCAACATTATGTAAAATATGTTATAATTTTAAGTAGATATCCGCGAGGATAGCTTATTATTCCTCTCGCATGAGGATCCACATCAAATTTTTATTTTATTAAATGGAGGAAAGCAAAAATGGCGAAAGACGAAACTATCTTTGAAGGACTGCTCAAGAAATGCACAACAATGCGCCAGATCTTCGACACACAAACAGCCCTTGCAGACAACTTGTCTGCCGACGAGGTTCTTGAGCTGAGAGCCAAGTATACGGGTCTGAGCCTGGCGGAAGCTAGGCAGTATGCAAATGCTCTTGATACCATCAAGGCTATCGAAGCAAAGTCTGCTAAGAAACAGCTTGGTGAAATGTACCATTGCATCATCAACTATGCTGTCTCCGGTTACTAACTAACGCCAAAACCAGAGTGACCAATAGTCACTCTGGTTTTTATTATATCATTGCAAATAGTATTACTGCTATTCCAATGGCTACCCTATATATTGCAAATACTTTGAAGCTTCCTTTTTTTAAGTATTCTAGTAAGAATTTTATTATTATTATTCCAACCACAAAACTTGATAATATTCCTAGCCATAAGCTAAGGTCAGTAAATATAAAGTCTTTTAAGTCAAATATTACTGCTGCTGCCGTTATTGGTGTTGCAAGTAAAAACGAATATTTTGCTGCACTTTCTCTATCTATTCCTAAGGCTCTTGCTACTGTCATTGTTATTCCTGAACGTGATACTCCTGGAAATGCTGCTGCTAGTGCTTGTGATGTTCCAATTGCTACTGATTGTTTTAATGTCATATCTTCATATTTTGTTTTTGACTTTGCTTTTTTATCAACAACATATAATATTATTCCCATTACAATTAATGTTATTGCTATTACAATCATCTCTAAGTCTAAATTATTTTCAAATAGTTTTTCTGATATTTTATCTAACACTAAACTTAATATTCCTGCTGGTATTGTTGATATTACTAAATACCAGAATATTTTTCCTTCTGTTGTTTTTTCTTTTTTTACAACTTGTTTATATCCACCTATAAATAGTTTTATCCAATCTTTAAAGAAAAATATTACTATTGCAAGTAATGTTCCTATATGTAATGCTACATCAAATGATGCTGGCATTTCTCCCCATCCTAATACCCATGGGAATAGGTTTAAATGGGCTGAGCTCGATATTGGTAAAAATTCTGTAAGTCCTTGTACGATTCCTAAAATTATTGCTTGATATACTGGCATAAAAATCTTCCTTTCTTATTTAATCATATGTGTTATGCTTTTAGTTAAGACTAAAAATAATAATTTGTAGAAGTGCGAAGTGGGATGTGGGAAGTGTGCTTTTAAGGAAATTCTTCGAAGTCTAACCACAAAATCTCACCTCACACTTCACACCCCTCACTTCTAGATTATTATTTTCTTTTCTTATTCCATTCAAAATTTTTTTTACTTTCTTCTTGTTTGTTTAATATTTTGGTTAAATTGTATGTGTCGTTTAAGTATTCTTCTATCATTTTTTCTTTTTTGATCTCTTCTTGTTTTTTTGTTTCTACATTTTGTTCTGGTTTTTTTATATATTGTTTTATTGGAAATAGTATTGGTTCTTCTTTTGCTATTTTATAGAAGCTACTATCTGCATCTATTGCTTTTTGAACCGCTAATGCAGCTTTATCTTTTTGGTTTTTCATCATATATATTTTTGTTAATTCATAATAAGATTTTGCCTCTTTTTCATTATATGCACTGTTTGAGAAGTAGTTTTCTGCCATATCGAAATCCCTATATAAAAGAGCTATTTGTCCTAATCTATAATAGGCATTATAATGCTGGTTATTTAAGCTTACAACTTTTTCAAAACATTTTTTAGCTAAACTAAATTCATTTGTTTTTGCATATGCAATTCCCAAATTATATATAAGGTCTTCTTTGTCTTCGTGTATTTTTAATGCTTTATTTATAACTGTAATTGCTCTTTTATATTCTTCAGCCTCTATTAATAATTCTGCTAGCATTTCTGAAGCAGGACCATGTTCTGGCTTTACTTTTAACAAATTATCTAACATTTGTATTGCTTCTTTATTTCTTCCCAAATCTCTTAATATTATTGATATTCTATAATAAGATTTGTAATCATTTCTTTTTATGTCTAATACTTTTACATATTCTTCTATTGATTTTCTCATTCCGCCTT
>JBJFFF010000070.1:0-2803 GCA_051891455.1 Clostridia bacterium
CCCATAATTTAAGGTTATATTTTTTAGTTTATTGATATTTACCTCATAAAATGTATGTCCATTTGTTATTTCTGTTGGAACATTTGTAACCTCATTTCCTATTGGTAATTCCCCATATTCTCTATAGAAATATAATATCTTGTTTTCTAATAATTCCACATCTGAGCACATTGCTTTATATTTTTTTAAGTCCATGCCAATATAAGTGCTTGTAATTGTTGCTGTTGTTAAAATTAAAATAACTATAATTGTTACTACTAAGGTAACAATTGTTATTCCTTTATTTGATTTTATTTTTTTCATTTGTTCTCCTCCATTTATATATTTATTTTATACTATGTGTTTTTGTTTTGCAAGGGGGATTTTTAAAATTATTATTAAAGGGGTAATTTAATTTGCGATATCCGTTTTTATATTTTTATCTTCAATTATTTCATACACTCTTTTTATTAATTTATATCTTTTATTTTCTCTAATTACTATATACCATAGATAAGCCAGTGCTATTACAATAGCAATATTTCTTATGTATAGAATTAAAATACTGGTAGCTGCTGTTAGAATTATTATTGTTATGTTTGATATTTTATTTATTATATAATTTGTTCTTTTAGGTACTAATTTTATGCTTAATATTGATTTTAAAATTCTCCCTCCGTCTAATGGATATATTGGTATTAAATTAAACACAGCTATTATTAAGTTTGCATATATTATATTTGTATGTAATTTTAAAATTATTGCAAATACCATTAAAATTAAATTTATGAGTGGTCCTGCTAGTGCTATTATGAATTTTTTTATTGGCATTTTCCTTTTTTCTTTATTTTCTTCAAATGTTATTTTGAATCCAAATGGCATTATTGCAAATTTTTTTATTTTTAGCCCTAAGATTATTCCTGTTATGGCATGGGTTATTTCGTGTATTAATGTAAATAATATGAATATTACGTATATTTGTATTTGTTTTGTTAGTATGAAGATTATTATGAATAAGAATATTTCTATGTTTATGCTTATTTGTATTTTAATCACCTTCTTTTTAATTTAAATAAGAAAAAGACATCCGCCAAATCTCGTCGTGGTTTATATATTTTATTTTTATCACTGCCCCATCCTAGAAAATGTAATTCGCCTTGCTCAAACATTTTCTACGGCGGTCGCCCCGGAGTCGCTCTAAAAATAAAATATATAAAACCACTGCGTTTGGCTATTTCTTTACTTTATTTCCTTTTTTTAAATTAAAAATCCAAAATTAGGTCTGGGTCTATGTATTCGTTGTTTCTTCTTATTTCGAAGTGTAGGTGTGGACCTGTTACATTGCCTGTACTTCCTGATTCCCCTATTTGTTGTCCTTGTGATATTTTGTCCCCTTCTTTTACATAAATTGTTTTACAGTGTGCATATAGTGTTGATACATCCCCATTTGTTATTTTTACATGATTTCCGATAGTCTCCAACTGAAGATACTAGTTCTACCGTTCCCTCCATTGCAGCTATGATTATTGTTCCTTCTGGTACTCCTATATCAATTCCTGTATGATACTTCGGCACTGTTTCTGTTGTAGGGTTCCTTAGTCCAAATCTTGAAGTTACTGGTCCTTCTACTGGTTTTATAAATGAAAAATTACTTTTTAAATATTGCGCATCTTGTTCCATTTGGCTAACACTACTTGCCTCCTCTGACGGTTCTGTAATATTTTCAATTATTTGTTCACTTGCAGATAAAGTTGCTTCTTGTAAACCATTAGTTAATTCTATATTTTCATCTACTACGTTTTCGCTTGTGACATTTTCATCTTCTTTTGGCTCAATATTTGCTAAATTAAATGTTTCCACATATTTTTTTGCCTCTTCAAAGGCTTTGTTTATATCTATATCATAAGCTATTGTCCCTTTTAAATAATTAATTGAATCTACTGAAAAACTATCTGTATTACTTTGTAATTTATAAATTACACTATATATTCCAACACATATTATTATTTGAACAATTACTTTTTTTAAAAGTCTGTAATTTTTCTTTGGAGTTATATTAACTGTTGCTGTTCTTGGTGAATTTATTGCATTTTGTCTTCTGTAATATATTTCTTCTGCTCTTCTTAGCCTTTCTTCTTGGCTTAATGTTCTTTCCATAAAAAACACACCCTTCTTAAGTAATTTTTTATAATATATTACTTAAAAAAGGTGTTTAGAACTTTTTAAATGTTATTTTTTGGGCACTTGTATGCAGGTGCCCCTACTGGTCTTTTATATAAAATTTATAATTATGTTTAATATTAGTATTCCTGCTAAAATCATGCTAGCATTTTTCAATTTTTTATACTTTTTCTTTATTTTTTCTACTTCCGAATTTTTAATAACTTTTTTATCTTCTATTTTGGATAAATAGTTGCTTATAACCATTTCCGCTTCTTTTACAACATAATCTGCTGAGAGTCTTTCATCTACACTTTCTTGTTTTTGTAAATTCTTATAATTTTTATTAGGTTTTAAAACTACATATGCTTCTTCTACAATATTAGAAGGCAAGTTTTTAAGTACTACCATGTTTTTCATTTTACTTTCATTCATAGTATCACTCTCCCAAAAATCTTATAAATAAATTCTTTACAATTTTGGGATTTTTATACGCTTCTTCATTTCCATTTAGAAATTTATTAATAAAACTCAATTACTCGATACACCTCAATAGATAACGTAATTAGCTCGTGCTATTTTATATAAAGTACTAATCTTGCAGAATTGCAGTTTAATTCTACCCACGGATAATATATGGGGCTAGGGGTATACGTGAAACGAT
>JBJFFF010000071.1:0-2799 GCA_051891455.1 Clostridia bacterium
TGTTAGAGGAAGAGAAAGAAGTAGAAAACCAGAAGATATTTTAAAAGAAATAGAAGACTTAGCAAAAGAAGGATATAAAGAAATAACATTACTTGGACAAAATGTAAACTCGTATAAACCTCGAGAAGATTATGGTTTTGCAAACCTATTAGAAGATGTAGAGAAAGTTGAAGGAATAGAAATAATAAAATTTATATCTCCACATCCAAAAGACTTTACAGATGATGTTATAGATGTAATTGCAAAAAGTAAGAAAATATCAAGACTACTTCATGTACCTTTACAATCAGGAAGTAGTGCTGTTTTAAAGAAAATGAACAGAAAATATACTAAAGAACATTACTTAAATCTAATAGAAAAAATAAAAAATAAAGTTCCAGATGCATTATTTTCAACAGACATAATAGTAGGATTCCCAGGTGAGGCAGAAGAAGATTTTGAAGAAACTTTAGATGTTGTAAGAAAAGTGAATTTTGAACAAATATTTATGTTTATATATTCAAGAAGAGTTGGAACAGTAGCAGATAAAATGGAAAATCAAATTCCAGAAGAAATAAAACATAAGAGATTTGATAAATTAAAAGAACTTTTTGAAAAACAAGTAGAAGAAAATAACAAAAAATATATAGGGACAACTCAAAAAGTCTTAGTAGAAGGTTATAGTAAAACAAATGACAAAATGCTTACAGGAAGAACAAACAGCAACAAAGTAGTAGTGTTTGAAGGAGCAGAAAACTTAATAGGACAAGTAATAGATTTAAAAATTATATCAGAACACAAGTGGTATCTAAAAGGACAAATATAATTGAATATAAAAATTTTATAATATTTGAAATGAGGTGTGTAGGGGCTGGTCTTGACCAGCCCGCGGGTCAGTCGAGACTGACCCCTACAATATCCATAATAATTAATTAATAAGAAAAGGAATGATATAAATGGCAGAATTTTCTCCAATGATGCAACATTATTTAGAAACAAAAGAAAAGTATAAAGACTGCATTTTATTTTATAGACTAGGAGACTTCTATGAAATGTTTTTCGAAGATGCAAAAATAGCTGCAAGAGAACTAGAATTAACACTAACAGGGAAAGAATGTGGACAACCTGAACGTGCCCCTATGGCTGGAGTTCCTTTTCATGCTGCAGAAAATTATATTTCAAGATTAATAGAAAAAGGTTATAAAGTAGCAATATGTGAGCAATTAGAAGACCCTAAAACAGCTAAAGGAATTGTAAAAAGGGATGTTATAAGGGTTGTAACACCAGGAACAGTAATGGAGGCAAACCTATTAGACGAAAAGAAAAATAATTATATAATGTCAATTTTCAAACAAGGAATATATTTTGGACTAGCTGTATGCGATATCACAACAGGAGATTTTTATGCAAGTAAAATAATGGGAGAAAACAACTATGCAGCACTTATTGATGAAATTTCTAAATTTAATCCAGCAGAAATTATAGTAAATAAAATGTTATTTGATTCTGGGGAAGAAATAAATGGAATAAGAAAAAGATTTGGAGCATATATAACAAATCTTGGGGAAGAAGCCTTTAAAGAAGATGTAGAAACACTATTAGAAAATTATACTTTTATAGAAAATGAAAGAAAATTAGAAAATCTTGATAATTATTTATTAGCAGTAGCAAGCATAAATGCACTTTTAGACTATTTAAATCAAACACAGAAAATCAAATTAGAACATATAAATTTAATACACATTTACAGCACAAATAGATATATGTCATTAGATATAACAGCAAGAAGAAATTTAGAGCTTACAGAAAGAATGCACGATAAATCTAAAAAAGGAACACTCCTTTGGGTATTAGATAAAACACTTACATCAATGGGAGGAAGGCTTTTAAGAAGATGGATAAATGAGCCATTAGTAAATGTAAGTGAAATAAACAATAGATTAGAAGCGGTAGAAGAGCTAAAGGACAACTTAATTTTAAGGGGAGAAATCTCAAATAATTTAAAATATGTTTATGATATAGAAAGATTAGTTCGGGAAAATTGCATATGGAAATTGTAATGCAAGAGATTTGGTGTCGTTAAAAAGCTCTTTAAAACAACTTCCTGAAATAAAGCAAATGTTACAAAAAACTAATTCAAGTATGTTAAAAAATTTGTATTCTGATTTAGATGTATGCAAAGATCTTTTTGACTTAATAGAAAAAGCAATAGTGGAAGAACCACCAATTACAATTACAGAAGGTGGAATAATCAAAAAAGGATACAACGAAGAGGTTGATGAACTAAAAAGAGCAACAACAGAGGGTAAAAATTGGCTATTAGAGCTAGAGGCAAAAGAAAAAGAAGAAACTGGTATAAAAAATTTAAGAATAGGATTTAATAAAGTATTTGGTTATTTCTTTGAGGTAACAAAATCATATTTAAGTTTAGTACCAGATAGATTTATAAGAAAACAAACCTTAACAAATGCAGAAAGATATATAACAGAAGAATTAACTGAACTTGAAAGTAAAATATTAGGTTCAGAAGATAGAATTGTAACACTAGAATATGAGTTATTTGTAGAAATAAGAAAAGAATTAGCAGCAAATATTGCAAGACTCCAAAAAACAGCCAATATAATTGCTATTTTAGATACATTAATTTCATTTGCAACTGTAGCAGAGGATATGAACTATGTAAAACCAATAGTTGATGATAGTGGAATTTTGGATATAAAAGGTGGACGCCATCCAGTAATAGAAAAAATGATAGATACTGGAAGTTTTGTGGATAATGACACATATTTAGACAAGAAAGATGACAGAGTAGCAATAATT
>JBJFFF010000072.1:0-2792 GCA_051891455.1 Clostridia bacterium
ATTTTATCTTCTTCTATAACAAGTATTTCTTCATTAGATAATTCATCTAATTTTCCACACTCTTCTTGTAGTTCTTCTTTTATAGATATGTTTTCTTCTCTTACATGTTTTTCATACACTTTTTTGCCTATTTCTTCATATATGTCACTTATTTTGTTTTTGTTTTCATTAATTTTTAGTTTTAGTTTTGTTTCTTTTGTTATTTTGCTTGTTGCTTCTGTTGTTTTTTTTCCAATTTCATTAAAAAATCCCATTTTCTTTCACCTCTCATTTATTATTTACAATATCTATTTTTTTATTCTAGTCTTCAAATTTTGCTCCTCTTGTCATTAGTTTTGTAACTGCCTTTTTGGGTTCTAGTTTTCCAAATAAAACGTTATAAACTGAATTTACTATTGGCATTTCTACATTGTATTTTTTAGAAAGTTCATATGCTATTTTTATATTGTCTATACTTTCAATTACCATTCCAATTTCTTGTCTTGCTTCTTCTATAGTTTTCCCTTGACCAATTAAAATTCCTGCTCTTCTATTTCTACTATGATTACTCATACATGTAACTATTAAATCTCCTAATCCTGTTAAACCATAAATAGTTGATGCGTCTCCGCCCATTTTAATAGTCAATTTTGCCATTTCCGAAAGTCCTCTTGTAAGTAATGCTGCGAATGTGTTATCTCCTAAGTTTAACCCTGTTGCCACCCCTGCGCAAAATGCAATTATATTTTTTAATGCGCCTCCAAGTTCTGCTCCTTTTATATCATAAGATTTATATATTCTAAGTGTTTCACTCATAAAAGTTTCGCTCACGTCTTCTAATAAATTTTCATCTTTTGAAGCAACAACTAATGCTGTTGGTATTCCTATTGAAACTTCTTCAGCATGACTTGGTCCAGAAAGTCCTGCTACTTTTGAATTTGGTAATTCTTCTCTAACTACTTCATCTAAAGAATATAGTGTTCCTTCTTCAAATCCTTTTGAACATATAATTATTGCTTGGTCTGTAACATATTGTTTAAACTTTTTGATAGTTTCTCTTACAAATTTTGATGGTGTAACAATTAAAATCATTTCTGTTCCATCAATTGCTTCTTTAAAATTCGTTGTACAATATACTCCTTCTGGAACAACTGCTTGTGGCAAGAATTTACATTTTCTTTCATTATTTATTAGGTCCGCTTCCTCCTCTGAAAATGACCACACTTTTACATTATGTCCTTTTTTAGCTAGATGTATTGCAAGTGCTGTTCCCCAGCTTCCACTTCCTATTATTGATATATTTTTCATTGGTTTCCTCCTATTTCACGGGCAGGGGTGGAACCCTGCCCCTACTTTTTTTTATAAATTATTTTATACTATTTTTTAAAAGACAATTTGTTTTCGTTTCCTTCTTTTATTCTTTTTATATTGCTTCTATTGTTAAATACAACTAATACCGCAATTAGAAAACTAAATACTATTCCTACTAATCCAACATCTTCTTGTAGAAAAATTGTTAGTACAGGGAAAAGAATTGCAGCTGATATTGAACCTAGTGACACCATTTTGCTTAAGGCAATTATTAAAAGTCCAAATACTAAGCAAATTAATCCTATTTTCCAATTTAACATTAATAAAACTCCTATTGCTGTTGCAACTCCCTTTCCCCCTCTAAATTCAAAGAAAATTGGAAAAGTATGACCTAGTATTACCATAAATCCTGCAATATATTTTAAAGTTGTAATATCTAAGCCCTCCCACATGTGCTTAGCCAAAATTGCTGCAAGTATTGCTGCAACACCTTTTAATATATCACATACTAGTGTAAGTAGTGCTACCTTTTTGCCTACTGTTCTTAATACATTTGTTGTTCCTGCATTTTTACTTCCTTTTTCTCTTACATCAAATCCTGCAAATTTTCTACTAAATATTACTGCGAAATTAATACTTCCTATAACATATGCAACTATTGCAACTGTAATGTATGCTTCCATAAAATATCCCTCCTATAAATCATTTTTTTCGCCCTTTTCTCTGGCGATTATTCTTATTGGTGTTCCTTCTAGTTCAAAATTACTTCTTATTTGGTTTGACAAATATCTTTCATATGAGAAGTGGAACAATTCTTTACTATTTACAAATATTATAAATGTTGGTGGTTTAGATGTGGCTTGAGTAGCATATAAAATTTTTAATCTTCTGCCTTTATCTGTTGGTGGTTGTACTACTGCAATGGCTTCATTTATAACTTGATTTAGTGTTGATGTTGGTACTCGAAAACTATTATTTTTTGCTACCTTTTTTATTAACTCAAAAAGTTTATCTACTCTTTGCCCTGTTTTTGCTGATATAAATATAATTGGTGCATAAGTTAAATAGCTTAATTTATTATATACATCTTTTTTATATTTTTCTAATGTCCCTGTTTCTTTTTCTACTTCATCCCATTTGTTAATAACAATAATTATTCCTTTACCAGCCTCATGCGCTTCTCCTGCAATTTTTGCATCTTGGTCTGTAACTCCTTCTACTGCATCTATCATAAGCAAACATACATCTGACCTTTCTACTGCAAGTAGTGTTCTCATTACACTAAATTTTTCTATACTATCATTTACTTTGCTTTTTCTTCTAATTCCTGCTGTATCGATAAAATTGTATTTCCCTGTTTCATTTTCAAAATATGAATCTATTGCATCTCTAGTAGTTCCTGCCACATTACTTACAATAACCCTATTCTCTCCTAGTATTTTATTGACTAATGAAGATTTTCCTACATTTGGTTTTCCTATTATTGCTACATTTATTATGTC
>JBJFFF010000073.1:0-2759 GCA_051891455.1 Clostridia bacterium
TAAAAGTTATAAGTAGGGCACTTCGCCCTATTTATTTATAGTTCCGGTCCGTATTCATCTTTTGACAATTCTTCTTTTCTTAAATCTAATTGTTCACTTTCTTCAATTTTTTCTAAGCCTATATTCATATATTCCATTGTTTTTAATTCTCTTTGTACTAATTCAGGATTATCAACATATCTATCATAGTTTTTTCTAAATTGTTTTACATTTTTTAAAATTCTTTCTGGAGGAACTTTATTAGATAGTTGATACATAACAAAACTAACAGTAGCAACAAGTTTAAAGTTAAATATCTTATCTGCTATTTTGTTCCAAAAAGAAGGTTTGTCTTTTTCTTGTTCAATAGTTGTATTTTGCATTTCAACAATTCTAGCATTATTTCTTTGTTTTTCTCTTTCAAATTCTTCTGCAAGTTGTTTTCTTTGCTTTTTATGATGTATTTCTAATTCTGCGATACTTTCTTCGATATAATCTTTTTTACCTTTTAAGTTCTCTATTTGCATTTCAAGTTCTTCCAGTTCTTCATTTTCTGATATTGCTCTATTTTGGCACATTTGTATAAATTCAGGATCTTTTTTTAAATCTTCTTTTATTATTTTAATTTCTTCTTCTATTATATTTTCTTTTTGTTCTTCTGGAAGTTGTTCTATAACAGATTTTTTTATTTCTGCAGTAGGATATTGTATAAGTTCAAGTATAGCCTTTTCCTTTATTTTTTCTTCATTTTTCAATTGTTCAACAGTCTTGTTTCCTTCAGCAGTTGCTCCATTTAAAATATTAACTTTAGTTTGTAGTTTTGTTTCTAAATATTCTTGCATTTGAGGGTGTATTTGTTTTAACTCGGTTTTATTTATACATTGTTTGGCATTAACTTTATATTCTTGTTTCTTTTTATCAAACACAACAGGAACAAAACAAAAGTGCATGTGTGGACTTGTTTCGTCTAAATGAACATAAGCAGAAACGATATTATCTTTTCCGTATTTATTTTCCATAAAATTATATGCTTCTTTAAAAAACATCGCTTTATTGCCTGTGTAGTCTGTTGGCATAGTGATAACCCAAGAAACAAGCCAATTAACATCTTTTCTTTTTAATATTTTAAATTCTTCACATCTCTTTTTCATATATTCATAATCAGTCATATCCTTATGTTCTGGTGCAAGGTTGTAATTCAAATAAGTTTTAGAATGGTCTATTTTTTGATTTTTATAAGTTCTATTTGGATCACTTCTATTACAATGTACCAAAATATTAGTTGACTGATTTCTAGTAAATTTTTCACAATTCATTTTTTTTCACCTCCAGCGACCAGCTATATTATAACACAAAATTTTTGGTGTAGCAAGTTATACCAAAATATTTTTCTAACGAAAAAATTATTGGTAAACTTGCAAGGGTGATCCCCTTGACCCCTCTCCTGCAGAAATAAAAAAAACATACCAAAACGGCATGTATATTTTTTATTCTGCAGAACAATACCTATACTAAAGCATAGGTATTGCAGGGGCTATTCTCGCCCCTACGAAAATACAAAGTATTTTCTACCCTAGAGCTACCGCACTACATTGCTAATATAAAATTAGCAATTCCGTTTGGTCTTGCTTAATCTGTTTTAGTAATATGCCTTATATAGAAAAATGCAATTACTTCTGCAATTATAAGAATTGATTGCATTATTAGTATTTGTTTTTCTGCAGGTAATTCATTAAATTTTATTGCTACTTGTAATGCTATATCTGAATACATTATTTATCACCTCTTTATAATTATACAAGTACAAAACACTTGTGTCAAATACAAGTATAATATATGTGTATCTTACACATTATAAAGTTGTTAAACTAGTAAAGGGTGATTTTATAATGGGAATAGCATATCATAAGAAAACAAGTACAAAGTATGTGCAATATACTTTAAGAATTGAAGAATCTATACTTGATAAGATTAAATCAATTGCAGGAAAAGAAGATTTATCTATAAATGAAGTTGTAAATCAGTCATTACAATTTGCAATAAATGATTATGAAGAAAATAATAATAAAGGCAGTAAGTAGACAAATTGTCGAATTTGATATATACTAGCACCAACCCTACTTTGTAGGGTAAATCCCTTATAGAAGGGAGGTGTCGACATTTTGACTGGTTATAATTTAGTATTTTTGCTATTACAAAAAATTGAAGAATTACAAAAAGAATTGCAAAAGTACAAAGATCAAGACACTAAAAACTAATTAAATTTAGTTCAGGAGAGCGTCCGTTATTTTAGCTCTCCTGTTTTTTTGCAAAAAAAAAGAATATATGCCGTTACTCATATATTCGGTGTCGATTGACTGGTTATAGTTTCAATCTGTAATTGTATTATAATACATTTTTTATTATATGTCAAATTTTATTTTTTATTCTTTTTTAAAATTTGTTCTGCAGATATAAAAAATACAATTTTATTCGTTCGAAAATCAATTTTAAGGCATTTTTTTATATTAGGCATATAACTTTGTTCCTGTTGCAAATAAAATGGGGGGTGAGCGAGGTACGAGCGAAGGAGGGGTGTCCCCTAAATGACATACTTATAAGCTAGACCATATAAGCGATAGCAATATATTTTAATACAAATCTTGTTACAATGCGGTAGAGTATTTATTGCTGCAGAAAAATATATTCGTCCTAGTGAAAGAGTAAGAAAAAAAATTTTTAACCTAAAAATGTAGTTTTTTGTAGGGAAATAAAATATCTGTGGAAAACGAAAAGAAAAA
>JBJFFF010000074.1:0-2723 GCA_051891455.1 Clostridia bacterium
CTAAGGCGGTCGCCCCGGAATCGCTCTAAAAATAAAATATATAAGCCCCTGCGTTTGGCTACTTTGAATGCTATCATTTTATTTTGACGAACCAAAATTACAATTTGCTTTTTAATTTTCTTGCATTTACGTAAAATTTAATGTATTATATAGGAAATAATTTGAGGTGTTTTATGAATAGAAAAATTATAGCATTATTTTGTGGTTCTTTTAATCCACCATTATTTTCTCATTTTTCTCTTGCAGAACAATTACTAAATAGTGATGATGATATTGAAAAAATTATTTTTGTTCCTGTTAGCCATAAATATGATAAAAATGGATTAATTTCGGACGAGCATAGATTTAATATGCTTAATTTAGTATGTAAAAATAACCAAAAATTTGAAGTTTCTAATATCGAATTTAATTCATCTAGACAGCCTTATACTTTAGAGACCATGCAAATTATGCAAGAAAAATATCCTGAATATGAAATCAGGCTTATTATAGGAACAGATAATCTTAAAGAGTTAGAAACTTGGCATGAAGTAGAACATTTACTAAATAGATTTAAAGTTATAGTTCTTTCAAGAGATGAGGATAATGCTGACGAAATAATTAAAAATAATAAACTGCTTTCAAAATATCTTTCTAGTTTTATAATAAATAATATTTCTCTTAGGACTAATTTAAGTTCTACTTTTGTTAGAAATGAGATTAAATGCCAGCATAGTGTGAGATATTTATTACCTGATGAGGTAATTGATTATATAAAAGAAAATAATTTGTATATATGAATTGTAATTTGTAGAAGTGGGAAGTGCGAAGTGGGAAAATAAAGCAAAGTCCACGAAGCCCCGCCATAAATGCCCACCTCACACCGCACACTTCTCACCTCAAAATTCCAATTTAAATAATATCTAATTATCATCATATAAGGAGGAATTTTATGAAAAATGAAATTAATTTAATTGTTGATTGGATTAAAACATATGTTAAAAATGCTGGAGCTAAGGGAGTTGTTGTTGGTAATAGTGGTGGTAAAGATTCTGCAGCAGTCATTGGTTTATGTGTTAAGGCTCTTGGGAAAGATAATGTTTTAACAGTAGCTATGCCTTGCTCTTCTATTCAAAAAGATTTAGAAGATGCTAAACTAGTTTCGTCTACTTTTGGAGTTAAAATGCTTACTGTAGATTTAAGTTCAGTGTATGAAAATTTATCTTTAGAAATAGAAGGCGTAATTGCTGATAATATTTTTCCTTTTGCTTCGGTAAATATTAGACCAAGGCTTAGAATGACTACTCTTTATACTTTAGCTCAACAATATGGTTATTTAGTTGTTGGAACTGGAAATGCATGTGAAGGTTTTGTTGGTTATACTACAAAATGGGGAGATAATGCCTGTGATTTTAATCCAATTGCAGAATTTACTGTAAGTGAAGTTCTAGAAATTGGAAGAATTCTTGGCGTTCCTTATGCAATAACTGATAAGGCCCCTAATGATGGTTTAGGGCTTGGAACTGATGAAGAAAAACTTGGTGTTACATATCGTGAAATTGAAGAATATATTTCTACAGGAAAAACTGCAAGCCAAGCTTCTATGGAAAAAATAGAAAAACTGCATAAACAATCAGAACACAAAAGAGAAAGAATTCCTATATACCACAAAACCATTTAGATAAATTGTAGTTTGCAAAAGCGTTGGCTTTTGCAAACTGAAGTGCGAAGTGAGAAGTGTGAGGTGCGATTTTAGGGTAATTTCTTTGAAGATTTGCCCTTACCAATCACACTTCTCACCTCCCACATCTCACCTCCAAATTATTATTTATTTAATATTTTCTTTTTTATATTTTTGTGGTAAAATAGATTATATTTACATTGGGGTGTCGCCAAGTGGTAAGGCATCGGACTCTGACTCCGACATTTCCTAGGTTCGAATCCTAGCACCCCAGCCAACGAACTTGCCTAATAGCAAGAGTTAAAAATGAAAAGTAAATACTGAAGAGTAATATAAGCAAAGTCAAAAAAGAAATCGATGGCAAGTTAGTACTTTTTACTATTAACTTTTCACAAAAAAATACTAAAAAAGAAAGGCAGGTTATAAAACCTGCCTTTCTTTAATATATATTAGCAACATCCGTTGTTATTTCCACAACAGCAGCATAATATTAATATTAGGATTATTATCCAGCAGCAGTCACCTCCAAATCCGAAACCGCCACCGCAACCTCTATTTTCTGGCATATATTTCACCTCCTTTTATGTACATAAGTCTTAGCTTTTACTTTATCCTTGGCAGCCACAACCGCAATCGCAGTCATCATTTCTGCCGCAGCAACAACAAAGTATTAATAAGATTATGATGATGAAACAACAACAGTTAGAATTATTTGATGAGCAATTTCTCATTAAAAAGACCTCCTTAAAACTTTAATTTTTCATTCATCAGTATGTTATATATTATTCATTTTCGAAGAATAGTGTTACTAAAATTTGACAATAATGATAATAAGTAGTATAATAGTAAAAGTGATGCTTATTTTAAGAATAAGCGAAATTGAGATTTGTATATTAATAAAAAAATGATTCGGAAAATTTTATATTTAACCCACCCTTCATAAATTTTTATATTTATGTGCCAAAGTAGCCACACGCAGGGGCTTTATATATTTTAAAAGCGACTTGTCTCGGGGGGACCGCCGTGGGCTGTTAAAGGCGCAAGCCTTGTTACAGCGCCGGTG
>JBJFFF010000075.1:0-2695 GCA_051891455.1 Clostridia bacterium
TAAGTTACCAAAAAGAGAAATTTTAAAAAATAATTTGATATAAAACCAGCCTTTAGGAATTTCTAAACAAATATCAAATGGGTGAACCGCATATGGAAATATTAAAGATGTTGCTTCAAAAATAGGTGTAAAAAATTTAATAATAAGAAAATATAATAGATAGCTAAAGAAAACGACAAAAATAAGCCTTAAAATATAAAATATAAATTTCAAAATAAGCCTCCTTCAGTAGTTTTAAAGAGATAAGTTTTTAAATTTTAGTTTGGAACCTTGCATAGCATGACAAAATTTCATTTCAAAAAAAGAATATATAGAATAAAAAAAGAAAAAAATATTAATAATAAAAAGTATGAAAAATAAATGAATATAAATATTTATATGAACACCACCTTTCCAATTTTTACCATAATACAACAATATTTTAATTTTGTCTATACTTTTTTTAAAATTTGTGTTAAAATTATTTCCAGTTTGAAAAAATAGATAATCATATTTTATATTTGGAGGGAGAAAAATGATAGAAAGAACTACAAAAATAGGAGAATTGTTAAAAATAGCACCAGAAAAAGCAACCATTTTATTAGAAGCAGGAATGCATTGTTTAGGTTGCCCAGCATCTCAAAATGAAACTTTAGAAGAAGCATGTGATGTACATGGAATAGATGTAGAAGAAATTTTAGAAAAATTAAACGCCTAAATTAAAAAAATTTCGAAAAACTGTTGACATATCGAAAAAAATGTAGTAATATAGATAAGCAGCTGCGATAAAGCAGTTGCTTCTATAATTCAATTAGAATTATGGGCCATTAGCTCAGGTGGTAGAGCACTTGACTTTTAATCAAGTTGTCCCGCGTTCGAGTCGCGGATGGCTCACCAAATAAATACTAATATCTTATTAGTATTTATTATTTAAGGCCCCTTGGTCAAGCGGTTAAGACATCGCCCTTTCACGGCGGAGACATGGGTTCGATTCCCGTAGGGGTCACCAATGCCGCTGTAGCTCAGTTGGTAGAGCAACTGACTTGTAGGATGAGTATTACATACTTTGAATCATCTTGCACCTTTATGTGGAAACATATAAAGTGGACACCGCTAATTCGGGGAAAGCTAAGTATTTATATATGCTAATCCCGAGCTAGAGCTTAAAATTTAAGTTTAAGTGTAGAGACTTTATACGGTGTGCCTAAAGCTTAGTGCTATGGCAAAGAGAAAGTCCAGACCACAAACACTTTGTGGCAATGAAAATTGTAGTGGTATGAATCAGTAGGTCGTCAGTTCAAGTCTGACTAGCGGCTCCAGAACTTGCATAGCAAGAGTTAAGAGAGAAAAGTGAAGAGTGAAAAGTAATAAACTTATTTTAGAATTAAAATCTAAAATCAAGTTCTGTACTATTCACTCTTCATTTTTAGTTACACAAAAAAACAATATGCCCAATTGACAAAAAGTAAAAAACAATATATAATTGTAACAGGTGAATTGTCTTGAAATGTATTAATTGCAATAAAGAAACAAAAAGAAACAACAAATATTGTTCAAATAACTGCCAAAAAGAATTTGAGTATAAGGAATATATAGAAAATTGGAAAAATAAAAAAGAAGATGGATTAAGAGGCGAATACCAAATATCAATGTATATAAAAACATATTTATTTAGAAAGTTTGATAATAAATGTGCAAGATGCGGATGGGGAGAAGTAAATCCATATACAAATAAAATTCCTTTAGAAGTAGAACATATTGATGGCAATTATAAAAACAATGATGAAAATAATTTGATTTTATTATGCCCAAATTGTCATGCTTTGACAAGTACGTATAAAGGTGCTAATCTAAATAAAGGAAGGAAAAGTAGAAAAAAGTATTCTAACTAGAGGTGATAAAATGAAAACAATAGTAATTACAGGTGGGTCTCGAGGAATAGGAAGATGTTTAGTAGAAAATTTTGCAAAAGATGGTTATAATGTAGTTTTAAATTATAATAAAGCTGAAGAGCAAGCAAAAAAAGTAAAAGAAGATTTAACGAAAAATGGATACAATATAGAAATTTTTAAAGCGGATGTTTCTAAAAAGGAAGAAGTTAAGAAACTTATAGAATTTACATTAAATAGATTTAAAAATATTGATGTGCTAATAAATAATGCAGGAATTTCTGGAGTAAAGTTATTTACAGATACAACAGAAGAAGAGTGGGATAATATAATGAATGTAAATTTGAAATCTGCTTTTTATACTATACAAGAAGTATTACCAAATATGATACATAGAAAAGAAGGATTAATAATAAATATTTCTTCTATATGGGGCTTAGTTGGAGCATCATGTGAAGTGGCATACTCAGTATCTAAAGCAGGATTAGATGCATTAACAAAATCACTTGCAAAAGAACTTGGACCATCAAACATTAGAGTAAATAGTATAGCTCCAGGGATAATAGATACTGAAATGAATAATAACTTAGATGAAAAAACAAAAAAGGAAATTGCAGAAGAAATTCCACTAAATAGAATTGGAAAACCAATGGATATATACAGATGTGCAAAATGGCTAGTAGAAGATGAATATACAACTGGACAGATTATTTCTCCAAACGGAGGGTGGGTAATATAAAAAAATACAACCTAATGGTTGTATTTTTTTTTTAATCTTGAACTTTTCTTTTATAATTTCCAGATATAAGCCTTGGAATATAATGAAT
>JBJFFF010000076.1:0-2646 GCA_051891455.1 Clostridia bacterium
TAAAGCAAAGCCTACGAAGCCCCGCCATAAATGCCCACCTCACACCGCACACATCACACCTCAAAACTACAATTTACCTAATAAAGTATTTACCTGGTAATTGCTCAATATATCCTTCCAACTCTAACATTGTTAATATAAAATTTACATTACTTATTTCCATTTTCGTTTTTTTGCACAATTCATCTACATTTATTGGTTTTTCACTTATGTACTTATATACTGGCAAATACTCTTCTGGAACATTTGAAATTTCTATTACTTTTTCCTTACTTTCTATTTTTTCTGTTTTTATATTTAATTCCTCTATTATTTCCTCAGGAGTTGTTACAAGTTTTGCTCCATTTTTTATTTGCCTGTTTGTTCCTATTCCTTCTTTTTGCTCTAAACTATGTGGTATGCAAAATATTTTTCTGCCCTGTTTTCTTGCATATTCTGCTGTTATTGCTGTTCCACTTCTATGTTTTGCCTCTACAATTAAAACTCCCATGGACAAACCACTTACTATTCTATCTCTTTCTACAAAGCGATTAGATGATGGTTGAGTACTTTCTTTGTATTCCGAGACAACAGCTCCATTATTTTCTATTATACTAAAAAATAAATTTGTGTTTTCTTCTGGATAAATATATTTAAATCCTCCCCCTAGGACCGCAATTGTTTTTCCACCAGCCTTTAATGCGCCTATGTGAGCTGCTGTGTCTATTCCTTTTGCCATCCCACTTACTATACATATTCCATTTTTACTTAAAGTCTTAGCAAATTGTTCTGCAATTTTTGCTCCTTCAGGAGTGCATACTCTTGAACCTACTATTGCTATACTTTTTTCATTTAATATCTGCTCATTTCCTAAAATATATAATTGGTTTGGTGGTTTTGGTATATTTCTTAATCTTTCTGGATATATTTCATCTTCGATAATAATCTTTTTTGACATATTTAATTCCCCCAATATTTTCTATCTATTGACCTATATTGTATTGCTTCTGCAATATGTTTTACCTCTATATTCTTGCTTTCATCTAAATCTGCTATTGTTCTTGCTACTTTTAATATTCTGCCGTATGCTCTTGCGCTTAATTTTAATTTATTAAACGCATTTTCTAGTATCTGTTTTCCTTTACTATCCAATTTGCAATATTCGTCTATTAGTTTTGGTGTAAGTTCTGAATTTGAAAATATTTTCTTATCTTTATATCTTTCTAATTGTATTTTTCTTGCTTTATCTACTCTCTTCTTTATCTCCTCTGATGTTTCTATTTTTTCATTAGAATCTAACTTTTGGTATTTTACTGGGCTTACTTCTGTGCAAATATCTATTCTATCTAATAATGGACCACTTAATTTTCCCATATATTTGCTAATCATTTGAGGGGTGCATGTACATTCTTTATCTTTTGAGCCATAATAGCCGGCAAGGGCATGGATTCATACTCGAAACAAACATGAAATTGGCCGGGTATGTTAATGTTGCGTTTACTCTTGATATTGTTACAATTCTATCTTCTAATGGTCCTCTTAAAACTTCTAAAGTGTTTTTTTGGAATTCTGCAATTTCATCTAAAAACAATACCCCATAATGTGCCAAGCTTATTTCTCCGAGGTTTTGGTATTCTTCCTCCACCAACTAGTGATACTGATGATATCGTATGGTGTGGAGCTCTAAATGGCCTTGTTGTAATTAGTGGAGTCCCTTTTGCAAGTGTTCCTGCTATGCTATGTATTTTTGTAATTTCTAGGGCTTCTTCGAAACTTAAATCTGGAAGGATTGATGGTATTCTTCTTGCAAGCATAGTTTTACCGTGAGCCAGGGCTTCCAATTAAGAGACAATTGTGTGCACCTGCCGCTGCAACTTCTAAGGCTCTTTTTATGTTCTCTTGCCCCTTTACTTCTGAGAAATCAAAATTATATTGGTTATTGTCTTTGAACAGTTCTTCTGCATCTACACTTATTGGTTCAATCTTTCTTATTTTATTTAGGTAATCTATTACTTCTGTTAAATTTTCTGCTGGTATTACTTTTATATTTCTTACAATACCTGCTTCTAGCGCATTTTCCTTTGGTACAATAATCTCTTTTACTCCTAACCTTGCTGCTTCTATACACATTGGTAAAACACCATTTACCTTATTTATTCTTCCGTCTAGTGATAGTTCCCCAATAAATGCAATTTTTTCTCTATCAAAGTCTTGTATATTTTCAGTTGCAACTAATATACCTATTGCAATTGGAAGGTCAAAACTAGATCCTTCTTTTTTTGTGTCTGCTGGTGCTAAATTTACTATTATTCTTTTACTTTGGAAATCTATATCCGAGTTTTTTATTGCTGTTCTTACTCTTTCTTTTGCCTCTTTTACACTAACATCTGGAAGACCAACTATCTCCCATGATGGAAGTCCAGCAGATACGTCTACCTCTACATCTACTAAATAGCCATCTAGTCCATGTAGAGCCATGCTTTTTACTATTGATAGCATACATATGCCTCCTATTTAATTTTTTATTTTTGGAAATTTTTTTAAGAAAAAAATTTTTTGAATTTGTTAGATAAATTGTAATTTGTAAATCTTTTGCAATCCGCTCCCAGGGAACTTATATGATTTTAACGCTCATTTCTTCCCACCGGCGCTGTAACAAGGCTAACG
>JBJFFF010000077.1:0-14568 GCA_051891455.1 Clostridia bacterium
AAAGTATGATTACCATAATAAACAAGGTAACGGGATATACAGATGATTATGTTGTTGCTTTAAAACTTATGAATACAACTTTTGGAGAAGCATCTAAATCTGCTTCTGCATTTGTTAAAAGAATGTCTGAAATGACAGGAATAGATGAAGCTACATTAACAAGACAAATTTCATTATTCAAACAATTAGGAGAGTCTTTAAATTTGTCAGAAGAATATTCAAACAAATTCTCAGAAGCCTTAACAGACCTTTCATTAAAAATGTCTATACTTTATAATAAAGACTATCAAACTATGGCACGAACATTGCAAAGAGCTATTCAAGGGACTCAAACAACATTAAAATCAATGACGGGTATAGAGTCAACAGAAGCATCTCAACAATTTATATTAGTAAGTAATGGAATTGATAGAGAAGTATCTTCTTTAAATGATGCAGAAAAAGCAATAGTAACATATGCTTCTATAACAAAACAAATGACTAGCCAAAACAAAATATATGAAGACTCGGTAAATTCTGTAGCTTGGCAAAAACAAATGCTTACGGCTCAAGTAAAAAGATTGGGAGCAGCAATAGGAGGGGCATTATATCCTGTTCTACAAAAAATATTACCAGTATTTAATGCAATTTTAATGGTTTTAACTGAAATTATAACAATGCTTGGAAAACTTGTAGGATTTAGCATTGAAACCGCTGCTGGAATTGATACTGTAAGCGACTCATATAATAATTTAGCTGGAGGAATAAGTGCTGCTGGAAATGCAGCTAAAAAACAATTAAGAAGTTTTGATAAATTAAATAATATAACCACTCCTGCAGCCGGAGGTGGAGCAGCCGGAGGTGGATTAGGAATAGATGAGTCAATATTAAAATTATTAGATGATGTTGACCAAAATTTCTTAAATATAAAAAATAAAGCAACAGAAATTCGAGACAAAATAATGGAATGGTTAGGTTTTACGAAAGAGATTGATGCAAATGGAAATCTAATCGGATGGAAATATGAGGGGCTTTCAACAACAATAAAAAATATAACAGAATGGTGGGGAAAGTTAAATACTAAAGCTAAGATTTTTATTGGACTAGGGGTTGCTTTAACTTTATATAATATAGTGAGAGCAGTCACGGCTTTATCAAAAGCAATAGGACTAACAGGATTATTAAAGGTTTTCCAAAAATTAATAACTTTTATAAGTACAAAAGCTCTAATAACTTTTGGCAAATATGTAGAAGTTATAATAAAAACTTCCAGCAAAATGAGCACTTTACAAGGAATTATTTCTGGTCTTGTTTTAACAGGTGGAGGTTTGTATTTAATGAATGATGCAATTAAAAAGATAAATACAAATGGTTCAAGTTTCCTTAATACAGTAGAATTTTTAATTGGAGTTGTTTCTACATTTACTGGTGTTCTATGGCTTCTAAACACAGCTCTTACTGCACTAGGAATTGCAATATCAGGACCTGTTGCAATAGCAATTGCTGGATTTGTAACATTATTAGCAGGACTTGGAATATCATTAAGTAATCATAAAGAAAAAACGGAAGAAGCTACAACAGCGACGGACGAATTTAAAGAAAAATTAAAAGAATTAAATGCAACTGCCGAAGAAAATTATGCAACTACAGAAGGACAAGTAAGCAGAGCAGAGCAATTACGAGACAAATTATTAGAATTAGTAGACTCAAATGGGAAAGTTATTGGTTCACAAGAAGAAGCGAAAGAAACTGTCGCAGCATTAAATGATTTACTTGGAACAGAATATAAAATAACTGATGGTCAAATTACTCTTAATGGAAAACAAGTAAAAAGTATTGATGAACTAAATGCGACTATAGATGAATATTGTGGGAAATTAAGAACCGAAGCCCTATTGGAAGCATATAGAGAGAAATATATTGAGGTTACCAAAAGACAATCAGAGGTTCAAGCTCAATTAAAAGAGAAAACGGATGAATTAACAAAAGCTGCACAATGGTATAACTTAGAAACAGAAGAGGGAGCACACCAATTTATACAAAACAATGCAGGAACTATTGCATCAATTAATTCTTTACAAGGAGAATACGACACACTTACTCAAGAGCTAGAAAACTATGAGGGTGCTGCATATGCAGCTTCTACAGGAGCTTATAATACAGCACAAGAATTGTTAAGACAAACCGTAAAAGACCAAACAAAAACATTAACAGAGACGCAAACTTCGTTGATTGAAAAATTTAAAGAGACAAAAAGAAGTGCACAAAATGAAATTAATACAATGAAGTTCAACATACCTACAGTTGTAATTCCAACAGATTTAGACACACAAAAAGCAAAAAGTAAATGGTCAAATTTAATTGATAATATTTTAAATTTCAAAAGATACTCTGTTTCTGGTTTTGCTACTGGAGGATTTCCAACACAAGGAGAATTATTTGTAGCTAGAGAAAAAGGACCAGAATTAGTAGGACAAATGAATGGAAGAACAGCTGTCGCAAATAATGACCAAATAACAGATGGTATAAGACAAGCAACATATCAAGGTATGATGAGTGCTTTAGCATCAACAGATTTTGGCTCAAACGTAACAATAGAAGCAACTGGAGACGATAGTGGATTATTAAACTTTATAACATTTAAACAGAAGCAAAGAGATAGACAATATAATTAGAGGAGGGAAATTTAATGTCAAAAATAATGCAAGATTTCAATAAATATGAAAGCTATATAAGAATAGGGCATAAGGCAGATGGAAGTGATTTGGAAAATTTCCCAACTCCTTCTATAGTAGGAAGAGGACTAAGAGATGTAGACCTTGATGCTTATACGGATTTGAGGGGATATACTCAAAGAAATAGAGTGAGACATGATGTAGAACAAATAACATTAGGATATAATTTACTTAGTCCAAATGATGAAGCATATATTTTAAATAGAATATCTCCAGTATGGATTTATGTAGAACTAACAGATAAAAAAACTAAAACAAAGAAATTATGTAAAATGTATGCAAGCGATAAAGAATGGAATGTAAGATGGGCAATGTTAGATGCCAATGGGAATTGGTATGAACAAGACATGGATTTTACAGTAACATTAACTGAACAATAAGGAGATGATATAAATGGCATATATACCAACGATAGATGAACCAACAATAGAGCAAATAAGAGAAGTTATATATAGTGGAGATGCTACATAGGAGTGTAGGCTATATATGAATGGGGAGAAAATTCCAGTCGAACAAATAGCTAGTATAAAAATTTCATCTCCAATAATAGATACATCATCTCAAAGTGGAATGATTTTTCATATAGGAACATTTATATCTCAACAAATAACAATAAAGTTCAAAAATTTAGATGGGTTAGATTTAACCTCTAACCCAGACATATATTTGGAGATTGGAGTATATGTAAATGGTCAATATGTTTATATTCCAATTGGATATTTCCTAATTGATGAGCTTGGAGAAAATTATCAAAAAACTTGTGAGATAACTTGCCTTGATTATGCCGTCAAATTCAAGTCAAATTTAGATATAAGCCAATTTTTCAATGAGGAAGAATATATCCTTGCATCAGACCTTTTTGAGGCTATATGTAGATATTATGGCGTTGAGCATGGAACATATCCAGCAGTAAACAATGATAAAAAAATATATTTTCATGATAGTAGTTTAAGTGGGAAAACAAATATTGCTTTCTTAGCAGAATTGTTTGCTGGAAATGCTAAAATTGGAAGAGATGGGAAATGTTATATTATTCCATTAAGAAATGATAACGAAGAGCCTGTTAAAATAGATGCATTAAAAAGTAAGAACATAGAAATTGGAGATAGTTATGAAATTTCAAGAGTGTGTTTTGATGATGGTAAATTAAAATTGCAAGCAGGAGGCAATGTAATTTCTGTTGAACAACTTCCTACAGAAGAAATAAGTACAGACTCATATTATTATTTAACAACAACATTAAAATATTATAGTTATGTAAACGAAGAATGGGTAGAAGCAACAGACCTTAAAAACACGCTTTATATAAGACAAGAAAATTTATTTATAACACAACAAGAAGAAATAGATAATATTTATAATGCGGTTGTTGGATTTAAAGTAAATAATGTGTCTTGTGAAAATAGAGGTGACATAACTTTAGACGCATGGGACATGATTAAATATACAACTGATGAAGGAGTATATTATACATTAAATGAAAATGAATTGACATTTAATGGAGTTTGCATGAGTAAAGTTAATACGAATATTCCATCAGGCAAGAAAAATGAAACTACCAATATAATTCTTCCTAGTCTTGATGCAACTATAAGAAGAGTACAAACAATAGTAAATGAAGCAGAAAATTCAATAAAAACAATAACAGAAAAAACAACTAAACTGGAGACAGATATTTCGGAAACAGCAAAAGCAGTTAATAATAATTATCAAGATATTATAGACAAATTAGGAGATTATGCCACAGAAGCAGAAATAATATCTATTAAAGAGTCGGTTACAACGGCACAAAACGAGTCATCATTAGCAATAGAAATTGCTAAGAAAGTTCAAACAGATGGTGTTGATAGGATAACAACTTCAACAGGATATACATTTGATGAAGACGGTTTGACTATACAAAAGACTGGGTCAAAAGTAAAATCAACATTAGATGAAACCGGACTAGAAATATTGGATGCAACAGGTTCGACAGACTCGAGTCTTTTATTTGCAGGATATGATGAGTCATTAGGAGAGACAATAGTAAGAACAAAAAATTTAATTGTAGAAAAATATTTAGTAATTGGAAAATATTCAAGAATGGAAGACTTCGTTGTAGATGGAGTTAAAGCAACAGGCGTGTTCTGGATAGGAGGGTAAACGATGGCAAGTATATATGGAGAATATTCAAAACGAAGCAGACTAAGATTAGACTATAGTTACACGCAGAGCATAGAAAATAATACAACTACGTTTACTCTTGCATTGTACGCTGAAAAGCCAAGTGGAACGGGAACGCACACATATGGATATGGAGACAGTACATATACAATAACAGGTAAAAGTGGAAGCCAACTTATAAATGGAAATGGTAACTGGACATGGGGAAATACTACTGAATTTAAAATTGCAGAAAGTACATATACTTACAAGCATAATGATGATGGAACAGGAAGTTGCAAATTGTCAGCAAGCTGGTATACAGGTCTAAGCAGTTCTAGTGTAGTTGGAAACAATATGTCAGTATCAGACACAGTAAATCTTCCTACAATTCCAAGAGCTAGTTCAGTGAGCGGTGGAACTGGGAATATTGGTTCTACAGCCACAATTTCAATAAGTAGAGCGTCATCTTCATTTACACACACATTGAGATATGCTTTTGGAAGTTTAAGTGGAACAATAGCAACAGGAGTAGCAACAAGTTATACTTGGACAATTCCTACAACATTTTATGCTCAAATACCAAACGCAAAATCTGGGACAGGCACAATTTATTGTGATACATATTCTGGAAGCACATTAGTTGGGACAAAATCGGTTCAGTTTACTGCAACGGCAAGTGAAAGTACCTGCCGACCAACAGTTACGGCTACGTTAAAAGACACAAATTCAACAACTACGTCATTGACAGGAAACTCTAGTAAACTTGTAAAATACAAATCAACTGCTCAATTAATAATAACAAGTACAGTAAAAAATAGTGCGACAATAAAAAGTGTAACAGTTAATGGAACATCTGTTGGAACGAGTAGTAGTATAACAGTAAATTATTCAAATGTCTCTACAGCTAGTTTTACAATAGTAACAACAGACTCAAGAGGCTATACAAACACATCTTATGTGGTAACGCCAAGTTATGTTGACTATGTTCCTTTAACTTTAAATGCAACATTTTTTAGACCACAACCAACCACAGGAGAAGTACAATTAACTTATTCTGGGAAATATTATAACGGAAGTTTTGGGGCGGTATCAAATACACTTTCAATAACATGGAAATATAAAAAACAAAGTGACAGTTCATGGACAACAGGTGGAACAATAACACCAACGTTAAGTGGAAATACGATATCATCAAAAACAGTTAGTTTAGGAACAAGTTTCGATTATCAAACATCTTATGATTTCCAAATTACGGCAGTAGATAAATTAGTTACGACAACAACAACTGCAAATGTTTCTGTTGGTATGCCAGTATTCTATTGGGGAAAAGATTTCTTTAATTTTACTACAAATACTAATTTGCAAAAAAGCACAGGTGATGTTGGATATTATGCAAAAAGAACTGATACAGGAACAGAAGTATGGATGGGTGTTGGGTCTGGAGGAGTAAATCATGGAGTTTATAGTAAAAAATTAAATAAATGGTTGTTATATGCGGACACATCTAATGTTTATATTAATGGGTTAATGTTTGATTTATCAACTAATAATACCTCGGATACATGGGTTCCTGTTTTAAATGCTGGTAAGCTACAACATAGAGTAATAAATGCAAATATCAATAATGCTCTTCCCGTATCATTATTTGACAATTCATCAGGAACAACAGGAAATGTAACGTTAAGTGAAAGTGCTGCTAATTTTAGTTATTTGGAGATTTTCTATTATAGAAGTGGCAACGACTATGGTTCAACAAAAATATATAGTCCAAATGGAAAAATGGTAAATTTGATTTCAAATTTTATTGCTGAGGCTGGAAATATAAATCAAATTGGAAATAAAAGAGTTTCAATCTCAGGAACAAATATTTCAGTTACATATGAATTTTATATTAATCTTTCCTCATCAGGAAATAATATTAGCCAACAATCAACGATATATATTTATAAAGTTATCGGTTATAGATAGGAGGAATAAAAATGGCATTAAAAAAACAAATTGAATTAGAAAATGGAATAACAGTAAATTATCACAGAATAGTAACAATAAATAAAGTAACAAACAATACAACTGTGATAGAAGTAGCTTCATATATTAACGAAACAAAAAGACAAGAAGAAATAGATGCATTAAAACAAGGACAAGAAACAGGAGAAGCAGTACCAATGAATGTCTTTATTGATACTACATTCTTACATAAAGAATATAACGAAACAGATACAATAAAAGACTTGTACGATTACTTAAAAACAACAGAAAAATTCAAAGACGCAGAAAATATATAAAGGAGGGATATTATGTTAACCATAGAAGGGAAAAATATACAAATCACAAGAGGAGATATGTTACCATTGACAATTAGTGCAGGAAATGATATAGATGGAAATGAATACCAATTCCAAATAGGTGATGTTGTTAGATTTAAGATTTTTGAAAAAGGAGACGTTAATACTGTTTTCTTGGAAAAAGATTTTTCTGTAGAAGAAGCTACAACAGAATTACAAATTATGTTAACATCAGAAGAAATGAAAATCGAAGATTTAATAAATTCTCCAAAAGATTATTGGTATGAAATTGAATTAAATCCAGATACAGAAAAAACTCAAACAATAATAGGATATGACGTAGAAGATGGAGCTGCAATATTAACTCTTCTTCCAGAGGGAGGAGATGCAGAATGATTAAAGCGACAAATTCAATTAAAGGAAAAATAAACTCACCTCAGAATTTAAAAGGGAAAACTAATGCCTCAACTGTAAAAGTGTATCCTGAATTAGAAGACTTAACTGTAACACCATCAGTGGAAGAACAACATTTCAAATCTGAAAAATATGGATATGATGAAGTAATTGTTGAAAAAGTAACATCAGAAATAGATGAGAATATTAAACCTGAAAACATAAAAGAAGGAACTAATATTTTAGGTGTTGATGGTCAGTATAGAGGAATAGATACCTCTGATGCTACCGCAACTGCTAATGATATTTTAAAAGATAAAACAGCATATTCTCAAAATAAAGAAATTACAGGAACAATAGAAACATATGATGGCTCATATGAAGGAAATATTGGAGAAGAAAATAATGCAAAACTAGAAATATCATCATCTTCATTTGGAGTAGCAAAATGTTTATCAAAAATAGAATTAATAGACACAAGTAATTGTACTGATTTTAAAGCTGCTTTTAAGGATTGCGAAAACATAGAATATATACCTAATTTAGACACCAGTAATGCTACTACTATGGAGGAGATGTTTTATCGTTGTACGAAATTAAAAAACATACCACAATTAGAAACAAAAAATACAACTAGCACTAGATTTATATTTGGTCTTTGTGAAAATATAGAGACTATTCCAGAACTTGATATGCATAATGCTATTAATTGTCAATATATGTTTTATCTGTGTAAAAAATTAAAAACAATACCTTTATTAGACTGTAGTAAAGTATATTCTTTCTATTATGCATTTAATCAAAATATTAATCTTACTAATTTAGGAGGATTTTTAAATTTAGGCAAAGGATATACTAATAAAACAACACATAATGGAAATCATACATTAGATTTGTCATATAGTCCATTATTAACACATGAAAGTTTAATGAATGTAATCAACAATTTATACGACTTAAATTTAACATATGATGTAGCAAATGGTGGAACATTATATAGGCAATCATTAGTTTTGGGAGCAACAAATCTTGCTAAGTTGACAGAAGAAGAAATAGCAATAGCAACTAACAAGGGCTGGGACATAAGTTAATGAGAGGAGGTAAAATATATGCAAATCAAAATAAAAGATAAAGACGGGGTAGTTCTTAAAACGAGTAAAAAATATTGTGAAGAAGATATTGCTGTAAGTGCAGAAACTAAAGAACTAAGGATAATTCCAAGCACAGAAGACCAAATTTATGAAGGCTTATTCAATAAAGTAATAGTTGCAGGAGACAGCGATTTACTTTCAGAGAATATAAAAAATGGGAAGTCAATATTTAATGTTGAAGGAGATTTTACACCATTAGATACAAGTGATGCTACTGCTACTGAGGAAGATATTCTATTAGGCAAAACAGCTTATGTAAATGGAGAAAAAATAGTAGGAACGTTGGAATCTGGTGCTCTCGACTCAGCTTATCAGCAAATAGAGTATTTAGAGTCTAATGGAACACAATATATCGATACAGGAGTTTGCCCTGTTTCTAGCTCACTCTCAGCTGTAGTAGAGTTTAAACCTTGTTCATTACCACTTGGGCATGAACACTGGGCTTTTGGGCAATGGTATGGTAGTGGTGGTTGGAGGTGTGGTGGTTCTACAAGTTCTTCCACAGCTAATTTTAACCTTGATACTAGCAGAGGTTTTAGCTATGCAATAACTAGTGGTTCTTCAACTCGTTTATATAGAAATATTGGGATGTCAGTTTCTTGCACCATAACTAGCGACTATCCTATGCTTTTATTTGCACAACAAGAGGGTGGAAATGCTGGTTATGTAGAATACAGCCAATTCAAGATTTATAGATGTATGATATGGAAAGACCGTGAATTGATACGAGATTTTATTCCTTGTTATAGGAAATCGGATGGCGAAGCAGGTATGTATGATATTGTTAATAATGTTTTTTACACAAACAATGGTACAGGAACTTTTATTACAGGACCTGTGAAAGTTTAAATAATATATTAGAAATGTGTATCAATGCAGTAGGAATAACAGGTTCAGTATATAAAACATTAAAATATCTTGGTTTAACCTCGACACAAGCAACAATATGCACAACATTATCAAATTATCAAGCGTTTTTGGACGCTGGTTGGACAACAGGATATTAAAAATAAAGAAAGTAGGCAAGAAATATGGATATAGATGTAAGAGAGCAATTAGCTCATATAGAAGAAAAAATAATATCTAATACAAAGAGAATTGATACTCTTGAAGAAAAGGAAGAAAGAACGGAACAAATCGTAAAAGAGTTGGACAAATCTTTGTCAATTTCAATGAAACAAATTGAAACTATTGCCGAAAACCTTAAACAAACTAGCATAAATTTCAAAGAAGCCGTTATGCGTTCTAATGCCGTAAATGCAAAAGATACAGAGGTTTTAAAAGAAAAATACAAAGAATTAGACGCAAAAATAGAAAAGGTAAATGAAAAATTAGAGAAAGAAACAATAGGGAAAGATGCAGAAAGTTGGAGAGCGTCAAAAAAACAAATTTGGTCATGGGCACTTAACATAATTTTGGCTTTAATTGCGGTAGCATTAGGAATATCAAAATTTATGTAGAAAGGGAGTGAGAAATATGTTTTTATCAAATAAAGTATATGATGTATTAAAATTCATATGTCAAATTGTACTTCCAGCATTAGGAACATTATATTTTGCACTAGCTGGAATATGGAACTTTCCTTATGGAGAAGAAGTAGTAGGAACAATTACTGCAATAGATACATTCTTAGGAACTGTTCTTATGATTTCAAGTAATCAATATTACAAAGATGAATAAAACAATGTTGACAAATAAAAAATAATATAGTATTATATAAATAATGTTGTTTTGGTTGTTTTACAATATAAATCGTAAGCAACTCCTTAGATTTATTTTAAGGGGTTGTTTACTTTTTTATTTTGTGATATAATAGTTATAAGGGCGAGGGTACCCTCGTTGACATAATATGTCACCCCTGTAAACTTATTTATTTTTTTGTTGTGGTTAGTAAGGAAACTTACTAACCTTCCCTAAAAATAGAAAAGGAGAAAAAATGGAAGAACTAATTTTAATTATCCTAGAAAAGGTAGTTGAAGCGATATACTTTTCTATGTTTTTAATCATAGGCAAGAATATCAAAAACAAAAAGTTATTATTTATAGGAATAATGGTTTTCGAGTATTTGATGTTAAAGCATTTCATAAAATATAGTGTATATTTTCAACTAGCATATACATTTATGAGTTATGTAAACCTTAAGGTCTTATACAAAGAAAAGGCACAAATAACAGATATATTTTTGTTTACTGCTGCCTCCTTGTTATTAATAGCAATTAGTGCTGCAAGTTATGGAATTGTATATATTACAGTTCGTGAATATTTCGTTGCATTAATACTAAATAGAATTTTATTATTTTCGACATTATATTTTGCAAGGAAATTTATTAGAGAAAAATACAAAAGTTTCTGTTCTTTGTGGAATAGGCACAATATCCCTAATACAATAAAGAGCTTAACATTACGCAACATATCAATTATTACATTTAATTTAATGTTTTGGTTGATAAATCTAGGTATGTTAATTGCTTACAATTATTATCATTAGGAGGGATAATTATGGGATTTGGAGATAGTTGGTTCTGGTTCTTTGACGCAAAAGACGGAGAGTAGTGAGGGATAATATGGATAAAAATTTTTTGTTTAGTTTAATTTTCAATATTGTAGAGACAATCATTATTTTTATGATTGGAATAATTTTTGGATTAGAAAGTGACTTAATAATTGTTTTGATGCTTACATTCTTTTTAACAAGAATGTGTTGTGGGAAACCAAAACATTACGCTACTTGGTATAGATGCTTAATATGGTCATTATTAGTTTTTACTAGCATTTATGCTTTGACAGATTTACATATTGAAGTTGTTATATTATTAACTATATTTACAGGATATATAGCAACTGGTAAAGCGGACATAAAAAATATGTATATGTGGAAAGGCAAAAATTCAAAATACCAAGACATAGATGACTATATAAAATATAATTCTATGAATGATGACCTTATGGCTTTTGAAAAGAAACTAAAAGAAAAAGATAATTTATTATATTTACTTTACAAATATCGTTTCAAAGAAAATAAAAATTTCACAAAAATATCTGAATTGCTAGATGGTATGCCAACTTATGAAATAACTAAGAAGTTGGATAGTATAGCTCTTTCAATTAGATTATATTGCGGAATATGAGGACTTTAGTCCTCATTTTTTATTTTTAAAAAAATTTTTTGTAGTGCCACTAGAAAACCATTTAAAATATATGTTAATATGAACTTAAGAAATGAGGCTTCGCCTATTACGCCTCGTTTCAAATAGGCAACTTTTTAAAAGTTGTCTATTTTTGTTTAAGATAGAAAGGAGTTAGAGTTTAAAATTGTTATGGAGTTCCCAATGAAGAAAACAATCTCTAACTTTTTTTGAATTAAGGAGGAACTAAAATGTATCAACCATATTATTTCAACAATTATCCGCAACAACAAAGTTATCCACAGAATTATCCACAATATCCACAACAAATGCAACAACCTATACAACCAATTATGCAACCAGAAGTAAATTCTTTAAATGCCAAATATGTTAGTGGATATGAAGAAGTTAAAAATATACCATATACAGAAAAACCAATTATGTTATTAGATAGCAATGCTAAAAAACTTTACATAAAAGGATTAAACGAAAAAGGCGAAAAAGAAATCGAAACTTATTCTTTGATTGAGGATAATCTTTCAACGTCTACTGAACTTAAAAAGACGACAGAGCTAGACATAGATATAAAAATAGAGAATGAAATCAATAAAGTTAAAGATGAACTGCAAGGGCAAATCAAAACGCTCGAAAATCAAATTAAAGCGTTAAAAGGTGGAAAGGCAGGTAATTAATCAATGAGTTTGTTAAATATGCTTGGTGGGCAACCTAATAATAATCAAGGGCAAATAAATAATATGCAAAATATGCTCAAACAATTTAATCAATTTAAAAATTTAATGAAAAATAAAAACCCAAAAGAAATTGTAAATAATATGCTTAAAGACGGAAAAATAAACAATGAACAATTAAAACAAGCCGAAGACATGGCTACTCAAATCCTAAAAGAAATGAAGAATTAGCTAATAGGGAGCTTTAAATCCTATCAATGTAATATTGTTTATTATGAAAGGGGGAAAATATAATGGATGCAAATTATAGTTTAGCAGACATGAGAGCTGCAATGGGAGATACTACTCAAGACAACTTCTTGTGGTGGGTATTAATCCTATTCTTCTTAGCTGGAGGAAATGGCTTCTGGGGAAATCGTGGAGAAGCAACTGCAACAAATGCTGACTTACAAAGAGGCTTCGATACAAATACAATAATAAGCAAACTAGATGGAATAACAAACGGAATATGTGATAGCACATATGCATTAAATAATTCTATCAAAGAAGGCAACTACCAAACACAATTTGGAATAAATAATCTTGGATATGAGATGCAAAACTGTTGCTGCCAAACACAAAGAGCAATTGATGGTGTAAATTATAATAATGCAAAGAATACTTGCGATATTATAACAAATGCAAATGCTAATACTCAAAGAATAATTGATACAATGACAACAAATACAATCCAAGCATTAAGAGATGAAAACTTAAGTTTAAGATTTGACCAATCTCAATGCAATCAAAATGCTTATTTAACAAATGTATTAGCTCCAAGAGCAATACCAGCTTATCCAGTATGCTCACCATACACAACATTCAATGCTTCTTGTGGTTGTGGAAGTAATTCATTATATTAATAGCCATGTGCTATTTCCCTTGAATAAAGGTTGATTTATGGCATAGGCTAACCCCTATGCCTTTTGTTTTAGAAAGGAGAATTATTATGTGCGATTGTAATACAATTTATATAACTGGAATAACAACAACATCAACGGGAGTTGTTTTAATTCCAAATAGACAAATAACTCAAACAAATTTAGCAAATGCAGATAAATATAATTTAATAATAGCTTGTGGTTTGAAATCTACTAATAGCTTGCCTGTTTTTATACAAACAAGTGCAGGGAATATACCAGTATTATGTAAATTTGGAAATACAGTATATTCAAACCAATTAAGAACAAGATATAGATATTGTATTGGTTATGGAAACAGAAATACAAATTATACATTAGGACAATTTACAGTATTCAACAATTTATGTTGTGCTTTTGGTTCATCATCTGTTAGAACTGTTTCAGCTGTTTCTGTAAAAAAAGAAAGTGAATAAATATGGACGATAATGAACTTCAACCAATAATTTCGTTATTTAATACTTTTTTGGGCATTATAAATTACGAAAAAAATACTGCTCAACATAAGGAACAAGATGAAATTCAAGCAAAACTAGATGAGATATTAAAAATATTGAAGAAAGGAGAAAAATAATGGAGGAAGTATATCAAAAATTTATAGACCATCAACTTGTTGGAATTATGTTATATGAAGAGGCTTCAAATTGTATGGATTTATTAAATCTTCATGGATATAAAAGAGCTTTCGAATATTTTGCAATGGAAGAATTTTGTGAAAGGAAACATATTGATAGATATTTTATAAACCATTATGGGAAATTGCTTAAAGAAAACAATGTTGAAAAAATATCTATAATTCCAGCTCAATATTATAATGCATCTAGGGAAGAAATCGGGAAAGAATATAAAAAAGATTATATAAAAACTTCTCTAGCAAAAGTTAAAGATTATTACAAGCAAACAATTGGTTTTCTAAATATAGCAATAAAACAATCCGTGGAAGAAAATAAAATTGAGGATATGTGTTTATTCAAAAATAGATTAGAGTGTTATAATCAGAGATTAAAAAAATTGAATAGACATTTGGTACTTTTAAATGACATAAATTATGATTTAGGAACAATAGAAACAATAATAATGCCTGAAATGCATGAAAAATATAAAGAG
>JBJFFF010000078.1:0-2630 GCA_051891455.1 Clostridia bacterium
AATGTATATGGATGAAGGAATGGACACAGGAGACATGATACTAAAAGAAGAAGTAGAAATAGGAGAAAATGAAACAACAGGAGAACTTTGGGAAAGGCTTGCAGAAGTTGGAGGAAAACTTTTAATAAAGACATTAGAACAGATTGAAAATGGAACTGCTCCAAGGCAAAAACAAGGAACAGACTTTACAGTAGCACCAATGCTAAATAAAGAAATGGCAAAAATAAACTGGGAAGAAAAAATAGCTAGTGAAATAAAAAACTTAGTAAGAGGATTAAACCCAATAATGGGGGCATATTCTATTTTAAATGAAAAAAAACTAAAAATATGGAAAGTAGAAACTTTAACAAACGAAAACTTTATGGATAAATACGAAGAATTTAAAGAATATAAACAAAAATACGAAAACATAACACCTGGAACAATTATATATATAGACAAAAAAGACGGCATATATGTAAAAGCAAAAGATGGAGTAATTTTACTACTAGAAGTACAGGCAGAAAATGCAAAAAAAATGAGTGTGCAGGACTTCTTAAGAGGAAACAAAATAGAAGTTGGGGAGATATTGGGCTAGGAAAAATGAAAGTTTTTTGAATTTATTTTCAAAAACCTTTCATTTTTTTTCTATTCTATGATACAATAATACAAATATAAAAATGGGGGAATTTTAATGGAAGAAATAGATGTACAAAACCTACCTAAACATATTGCAATTATTATGGATGGGAATAGAAGATGGGCAAAAAATAATGGTTTATCTACAAAAGAAGGACATAAAGCAGGGTCAAAAAACCTAGAAAACATAGCAAGATTTTGTAACAAAATTGGAATAAAATATTTAACAGTATATGCATTTTCAACAGAAAATTGGAAAAGGAGTCAAGCAGAAGTATCTGCATTAATGTTTATATTAAAAGCCAATTTAGATGCAATGCTTAGAAGAATGGACACAGAAAATATAAGAATTAGAGTAATTGGGGAAAAAGAAAATATACCAGAGGATATTCAGCCTAGAATAGATAAATTAGTTGAAAAAACAAGAAATAATACAGGACTAACATTAAATATTGCTTTCAATTATGGAGGAAGAGCAGAACTAGTACATGCAACTAAAATGATAGCAGAGAAAGTAAAAAATGGAGAATTATCTTTAGAAGACATAAATGAAAATACAATTTCTGAAAATATATACACAGCAGGGCAACCAGATCCAGACTTAATGATAAGAACAAGTAGAGAACTTAGAACAAGCAACTTCTTGCCATGGCAACTTACATATACAGAATTCTATTTCCCAGACAAACACTGGCCAGAATTCTCTGAAGAAGATTTACTAGAAGCAATAAAAGTATATCAAGGAAGAAACAGAAGATTCGGAGGAAGACCAGACGAAAAAAAATAAATATAGAACGAATGGGCGTAGGGGTCGCCGTCTTCGGCGACCCGTAATTAAGAATATTGAATGCACTTTCGGGTCGCCCTGGAGTGCGACCCCTACACGTCACTAATTACTATTTAGAAATAAGGAGAAAATTATGAAACTAAAAAGAATATTAACCGGAGTAATTGGCTTACCAATAGTAGCCGCAATATTAATATTTGGAAATAAATATATAATAGATTTTGTCTTTGCAGTTGTAGCATTAATATCAATACATGAATATTTTACCGCAATAGAGAAACAATATAAACCAGTAAAATGGCTTCGGATATATTGCAGCAATACTTATAGCATTTATGCACGTTATACCAATAGAAATATGGACTAAAATTTTAATTATGTTTGTACCAACAAGTATAGTGTTACTATTTGCAAATGTAATAGCAACATCGATGAAAATAGAGCCAAAGGATATTTTCGCAACATTTTTTGGAATATGTTATGTAATAGGATTTTTGGTATTTTTACCATTACTATATAGTATGCCAAATGGTAAGTTTTTAATATGGTATATTCTAATTGCAGCATGGGGAACAGACACTTTTGCATATGCAGTAGGTATGAGATTTGGAAAACATAAATTAACAAAAATAAGCCCTAAAAAATCAGTAGAAGGAAGCATTGGAGGAACAACTGGAGCAGTAGTTTTAGCACTAATATACACAGCAATAGTACAAAGATATGTGGACTTAAACCTTTCTTATGTATTTGTAGCAATAGCAACATTAGCCTTAAGCATATTAAGCCAATTAGGCGACTTATCTGCATCTAGCATAAAAAGAGAAATGGATATAAAAGACTATGGGAATTTAATACCAGGGCACGGAGGAATGTTAGACAGAATAGACAGCATCATATTTGTAGCACCATTTGCATATTTTTTATTAATAATGTTATAAAAAGTTAATGATGAGTTAAGATAAATCTTAAGAAGTGAGAGGTGTGAAGTGTGAGGTGTGAATTTTAGAGTTAGGCTTTGAAAGATTGCTATAATGGCACACATCCCACATCTCACTTCGCATTTCAATAGAAATTACGGAGGAAAGTATGCTAAATATATTATTAAGTATAATAAAAATAGCATTTTTATTAGGATTTTTAGTATTCATACATGAAGGAGGGCACTTCCTAGTTGCAAAATTATGCAAAATAAAAGTAAAAGAATTTGCACTAGGATTTGGCCCTA
>JBJFFF010000079.1:0-2615 GCA_051891455.1 Clostridia bacterium
TAGCCCTTTTTCACTATGAAGTGTCATAAGTGTTACGGCTTCTTCATTTTCCTCCATTCCATCTACGTCACTTGTAAGTGTAATGCTTTCCAAAAATTCTGCTAAAGAATTTTCAGACATTTCTTTCTCAAATTCCATTGCAACTGTTAAAAATTCTTCTATGTTTTCTATTCTTGCTTCTGCTTGTGCCGTATTTTCTAGCTCTAGTGCTTTTGTATAACCCGTTTTATTTAATGTTTCTTTTATAAGTTCAGAAATTAGCATATCGTCTTTTTTTGCATGCATTTCTTCTATTACATTTACAAATTCTCTTGAGTTTAAGAAAACTTTATTTAAGCCAAAAGTTTCAGCTTTTTTTATAACTTCATACATTGATATTCCATTTGTATTTGCTATTTCTTCTACTTTTTCTAAACTCGTTTTTCCTATTCCTCTTTTTGGCTCATTTATAATTCTTTCTAAGCTTAAGTTATCTGCTGGATTTTGAATTAATCTTAAATAGCTAATTGTATCTTTTATTTCTTTTCTTTCATAGAACTTTAATCCACCTATAATTCTATATGCAATATTTTCTCTTCTTAGAATATCTTCTATTGCTCTTGATTGTGCATTTGTTCTATAAAGTATTGTAAAATCTGAATATTTAAAATATTCCTCTCTTCTTAAGTGTTCTATTTGCTCTACAATGTAGCTTGCTTCATCGTATTCATTTTTTGCTATATGTAGTTTTGGCATATTTCCTTCTTTATTTTCTGTCCACAAATTTTTCTCGTATTTTTTTGGATTATGCTTAATTACTGCATTTGCTGCATCTAATATTGGCTTTGTTGACCTATAATTTTGCTCTAGCTTTATTATTTTTGTGCCAGGAAAATCTTTTTCAAAATTTAAAATGTTTGATATATCTGCACCTCTAAATGAATAAATACCTTGGTCATTGTCCCCTACTACAGTAATGTTTCCATATCTTGCAGATAAAAGTGTAATTAACATAAATTGTGCTTTATTTGTATCTTGATACTCATCTACTAAAACATATTTAAACTTTTCTGAATAGTATTCTAATATGTCTGGATTTTCTGTTAATATTTGAATTGTATAATTTATAATGTCGTCAAAGTCTATACTATTATTTTGTTTTAGTTTTGATTGATATAAACTATATACTTTTGCAATAGTTTCCTTTCTGTATTCCCCATTTGCTTTTAAAGTATATTGAACTGGTGTTAACATTTCGTTTTTTGCATTACTTATTTCAGATAAAACCCCTCTATCCGTAAATAATTTGTCATCTATGTTTAGTTCTTTTAAGCATTGTTTTACTAACGATTTTTGGTCTGTTGCATCAAATATTATAAATGATGAGTCAAATCCTATTCTATCTATGAATTTTCTTAATATTCTAACACAAATAGAGTGGAAGGTTCCTATCCACATATCACTTGTGGCCTGCCCTCCAACTAAGTTTTCTATTCTTTGTTTCATTTCGTTTGCTGCTTTATTTGTAAATGTTATTGCAAGTATGTTCCATGGTTTTACATTTTTTTCATTTATTAAGTATGCTATTTTATGTGTTAATACTTTAGTTTTTCCGCTTCCAGCTCCTGCTATTACAAGGCTTGGGCCTTCTGTGTTTATTACTGCTTCGTATTGTTTGTTATTTAGTCCATCTAATATGTTTTGCATGTAAATTCTCCTTTTCTCTTTTTTACTATAAATTGTAATTTGGAAGTGGGAAGTAGGAGGTGCGAAGTGTGAAAATAAAGCAAAGCCTACGAAGCCCCGTCATAAATGCCCACCTCTCACCGCACACATCCCACATCTAAATTATTCCAATTATATGTTCTGGTGTTTTTTGTTTTTCTGTTGATATTTCATATGCTGCAAGGATATCTTTTACTGCTTGTTTTCCTTTTTCCTCGTCATTTGCGTGTACATATGCTAAAATGTCTCCCTTATTTACTTGGTCTGATATCTTTTTATTTAATATTATTCCTACTGTTTTATCTATGCTATCTTCTTTTTTTACTCTTCCTGCCCCTAAGTGTACAGATGTTACTCCTACTTTTTCTGCATTTAATTTTGTTATATAGCCATCTTCAGGAGCTACTACTTCCATCATATATTTTGCTTTTTCAAATTTATTTGTGTCCTTAATATAGCTTATATCTCCACCTTGGTTTTCTACAAGTTCTAGTAGTTTTTTAAGTGCTTCCCCATTTTCTATTTGTTCCATTATTTTTTGTCTATTTTCTTCTAAATTATCTCCGTTGCCAGAAAGTTTTATTATATAGCTTCCTATTGTTAATATTATTTCTTTTACATCTTCTGGTATATTTCCTTTTAAACATTCTATTACTTCTATTATTTCTAGAGAGTTTCCTACAGCATAACCTACTGGTTCATCCATATTTGTTAATACACATACTGTTTCTTTGTTTGCTAGGTCTCCTATATTTTTCATAATGTGAGAAAGTTCTTCTGCCTCTTCTTTTGTTTTCATAAATGCTCCGCTTCCAACAGTTACATCTAATACTATTTTGTTTGCTCCTGCTGCTATTTTTTTACTCATTATGCTTGATGCAATTAAAGGTTTGCTTCCTACACAGTTTATT